>CAMNBY010000038.1 GCA_946533615.1 uncultured Clostridia bacterium | reverse complement strand
CACGGCGGCGGCGCTTTTTGCCCTCGCTGGGTCTGGAATCTATGACCTTGGTATCCTCAAAATTACAAAACGGACATCTCATAGCTCTTTTCTCCTTGTCCTTAAACATCAGCGGGCTGCGCATATAGTATCAGCTGTACAATAATTATACCACACTTTGTATAAATTGTCAACTTTTTTTAATTCCCCCACCATTTTCATTCACCCACCAATGTCTCACTTCTGCGCTTGGCGGAAATCTCAGCGCCGCCCTCTAAGGGCGGTGGGCGCCCTTGTGAATGAGGCTGCGTCCTTGCCGTTGGGGTACCTTGTTTTTTTATTCACCCACCAATGCCTCGATCGAGCGCCTGGCGGTAGTCTCAGCGCCGTTTTTTAATTCCCCCACCATTTTTCAATCGAGCGCCCGGCAAGGCTTTGCGAGGCCTCCCCGGAGGGGAGGCAGGCACCTTTGTGAATGAGTTCGCGGTGCAGCCGTTTGGGTACCTTGTTTTTTAATTCACCCACCAATGTCTCGATCGAGCGCTTGGCGGAAGTCTCAGCGCCGCCCTCTAAGGGCGGTGGGCTCCCTTGTGAATGAGGCTGCGTCCTTGCCGTTAGGGTACCTTGTTTTTTTATTCACCCACCAATGCCTCACCGCTGCGCTTGGCGGAAGTCTCAGTGCCGTCATTGTGCATTGTGCATTGTGAATTGTGCATTGGAAAAGAACTTGGAAAGTATCTCCTCGCAGGAGGCGCCGCTTTCTGCCATCGCGAGCATCTCGTGCTGGCTCAGGCCGACGCAGGGGCTTCCTTCGCTGTCGTGGGGACAGTCCGTGCCCCGGAGATAGGGTATGTCCTCGCCCCAGGCTTCAAGAGCCGAGATCGTCCTGCCGTCGGACTCGGCGTGGAACGGCGCTGTTATGGGCTCTCCGTCATACGTCAGGCACTTGTCCATAGCGTAGTCGGCAGCAGCCGCAACCCTGCCGTAAAGCCTTGCATAGTCGGGGCCGCAGAGAGCGGCGGCCTCCTTTTCGCTGAAATAAGCGTTGTATTTCGAGGTGTCATCGCTGAACAGGCAGCCCTCGAGCTCCTTCGTGGGCGACTTGCTTTCTTCGGCTCTTCGCCGCTCCAGATATGTTCGGGCGAGCACGGCCTGTGCTTTCAGCGCCTCCTCGGGGCTGTCGGCCGGAAGGCTCGCAAACACCGCGCCTATGACGTATTCCCTCTCCGAAAGCTCAAGCCTTTCACCGTCCTCGGTCAGCAGCAGGACGCTCCTGTCCTCGGCTTGTCCCTTGACGATAAGCCTCGGCACAAACGGCAGCAAGGCGAACACCACGGCAAACACCGCCGCCATCTTCAATCTTGTATTCAAGCGCATCCCTCCCTGATAAATGCTATGCTGACGAAAAGGAAAAAATACTCGGGGCACGGCGAGGCGGCAAGTGTCCGTCCCTCGTGTACAAGCGTATTTCACAACAGAACACCCGAAACTTGATGAAAATTCTGCAAAATGCACATTGACGAAACAAGCAGGAATGTTATATAATTAACGATGTGATACAATACGCAGGTTTTCGACTCTTGAGAAATATGAATGGAGAATGCTGTATGATAAAAGTAGTTAAATTCGGCGGAAGCTCGCTGGCAAGTGCCGAGCAGTTCAAGAAGGTCGGCGACATAATCCGCGCCGAGGATTCAAGGCGCTTCGTTGTTCCCTCTGCTCCGGGAAAGCGTTTTTCCGACGATACCAAAGTGACCGATATGCTTTACGCCTGCTACGACCTTGCCGCAAAGGGCAAGAACTTCGACGAGCAGTTTGAAAAGATAAAGGAAAGATACCTCGAGATCATCGAGGGCCTCGGCCTTGATCTCTCTCTTGACGAGCAGTTCAACATCATCAAGGCCTGCTTCATAGGCAAGGCAGGACGCGACTATGCCGCCTCGCGCGGAGAGTTCCTCAACGGCATCGTAATGTCTAATTATCTGGGCTATGAGTTCATCGACGCCGCAGATGTTATCTTCTTCACCGACTCGGGCGAGTTCGATGCAGAGAAGACAGACGCCGCCATGAAGGAGCGCCTCGACGGCATCGAGCGCGCCGTTATCCCCGGCTTCTACGGCTCAATGCCCAACGACACGATCAAGACCTTCTCGCGCGGCGGCTCGGACATCACGGGCTCGATCGTTGCGGCTGCCGTCGGCGCCGACATCTACGAGAACTGGACCGACGTTTCGGGCTTCCTGATCTCCGACCCCAGGATCATCAAGGATCCCCTGCCTATCCACACCATCACCTATAAGGAGCTCCGCGAGCTCTCATACATGGGCGCGGGCGTTCTGCACGAGGACGCTATCTTCCCCGTCCGCAAGGCAGGCATCCCGATAAACATAAAGAACACCAACTCCCCCATGGATCCCGGTACCATGATCGTCGAGAGCACCTCACAGAAGCCCCAGTTCACCATTACCGGCATTGCAGGCAAGAAGGGCTTCACCGTTGTCAACATTGAAAAGGACATGATGAACAGCGAGCTCGGCTTCGGCAGAAGGGTGCTCGAGGTATTCGAGAAGAACGGCCTCTCCTTCGAGCATATGCCCTCCGGCATCGACACCATGAGCGTCATCGTTCATCAGAGCGAGTTCGAGCCCAAGGAGCAGGAGGTCCTCAGCGGACTGCACCGCAATGTTCACCCCGACTCCATCGACATCGAGACCGATCTTGCGCTGATCGCCGTAGTTGGCAGAGCCATGAAGTCCAACCGCGGTACTGCGGGCAGGATATTCTCCGCCCTTGCTCACGCTCATGTAAACGTAAAGATGATCGACCAGGGTTCCAGCGAGCTGAACATCATCATCGGCGTTTCCGAGAGCGACTTTGAAGCCGCCATAAAGAGCATCTACGAGATCTTTGTGATCCACCAGCTGTGATCTTTGCTGCAATTCCGGCCCGGCCTTCCGGGCACATAAAAAGGGTATTCCCGCCGTGGGAATACCCTTTTTTGTTATTATTCTTCCGCCTGATGCAGCTTCTTGAACTCGTTCTTGTTGATGTACATTATCGCGTCTGCGGCGTGTATCAGCTCCTCAAGCTTGATGTCCTCGTTATAGCTCCGCAGGCAGCTGCCGACGCTGGCGGAGATGCTGTATGGCTTGCCGTCCCTGTTGTTTATCCTGTCAAGGGACTCGAAAAGCTGGTCGCGGCGCTGTTCAAGCAGCTCCTCGGTGATGTCGCCGATGCCGATGACATAGAACTCGTCGCCGCCTGCACGCACGGCAATAAAGCTGTCGTCCGTCGCCATTGCGTTCACGCAGTAGGCAAGCTGCATTATGGCGTAGTCGCCCTCGGAGTGGCCGTAGTAGTCGTTTATCTTTTTAAGGCCGTTCATGTCGATGACAAATACAGCACAGCTGCTGCCTGTCTCGGCGTTGGCTCTCAGCCTGCGGAAGCCTATGTCCATTCCGCGGCGGTTAAGCAGCCCGGTCATGCTGTCATACAGCGAGTAGCTTATCAGTCTGTTCTGCACACGCACCATCTCAAGGGCGTTGTTCACGTTCCTCACCCAGTTGCGGAACACCGCCGAAAGCTTTATCCTGTCCTCCAGATCACACTGGAGCACACAGTAGCCAAGGCTGTCGCCCTGAAAATGTATCGGCGCAAAGTAGAACACACAGGGCTTCTCGCGCTCGGCATAAAGCTGCGGCAGCATCTCGCCCGTGTCGAAAAGTCGGCTGTCGTCGTCGCGGCAGAAGGTCGGTATCGAGCGGTCTGCGCCGTCGGTCTCGGGTATAGCGTGCAGCACTGTCCGCATAACGTGAGGATAGCCGCTGCTCTGAACGCGGTAGGTGTTCAGCCAGTCCCGCCTCAGACAGAGATAAAAATGCCCGTAGGGCCTCAGCAGATAGGTCTGGGCGAAGATGTTCCTCAGCGCCTCGTCGGGCGACTTCGACGCCGTCAGCTTTTCAAGCATATAGCTCTCCATCAGCTGGGACATATCTATGTTCTCAAAATCGTAGCCGTTTGTGTAGTCGTGTATCGAGCGCGAGAATTCCGTGTCAAGGAAGCGCTCCCTGATGTAGTTCATGCTTCCCCTGCACCCGCAGCTGGAGCCTAAGCAGAGGTCGGCCTTCTTGACGGGGTCGGAGGGTATTATCGGCTC
>CAMNBY010000037.1 GCA_946533615.1 uncultured Clostridia bacterium | reverse complement strand
AAGGGTTCAGGCTCTTTGCAAGAAACGACTATGGCGACAACAAGTTCAGATATGAAGTCTTTCCGGGGCTCAAAGACACCAGCGGCGAGACGATCGACGATTTCAAGAGCCTTGTGCTCAGAGCAGGCGGCAACTGCGCCTTCACCGCAAAGTTCAACGACACCTTCTGGCAGAAGGCCAGCGAGAGCCTTGACTGTTCAACCAAGGCCTCCCGTCCCTGTGTTGTCTACCTCAACGGCGAATACTGGGGACTTTACCTGCTTGAAGAAGACTACAGCGACAACTTCTTTGAAGACCATTACGGCGTTGACCACACCGACGTTGTTGTTTACAAGGGCGACGCCGAAGCGCTCAAGCTTGGCTACAAGCTCGACGAAGGCGAGCTGCCCGAGGGCGAGAACGAGAAGTATTATTTCTCCGACCTGCTCGGATTTTTCAGGACTCACTCCAATATTGCGGACGATGCGGCATATGAGGAATTCTCAAAGATAGTTGATATTGAGAGCGTGCGCGACTACTTCCTTTCCGAAGTATGGATCAACAACAAGTGGGACTGGCCCGGCAAGAACTGGTCTATGTGGCGCACCGTGAACATTGACGAAAGCAATCCCTATGCCGATGCACGCTGGAGATTCATGCTTTACGATATGGAATTCGGCGGCGTTTCCGGAGCTTCCGACTGTGGAACAAACACAGTTAAGGAAGACAACTACAAGCCCAAGGGGCTTCTGGACTTTGATACGAACAATCCTGCGGTGCTGTGCTTTGCCTATCTTATGACAAACGAGGGCTTCCGCACAGATTACTGCGAAAGGCTTGAAAAGCTCTCCGAGGGTATCTACTCACAGGAAAACTTGACCGCCCTGCTCGAAAAACTCACAGCGCAGTACTCGCCGCTCTATAACCAGTTCTTCCTGAGATACCCGGGAACAGGCAGCACCGACGAAGCGCTGAACGGCGGCTATTCTTCCGTTAAGTGCATACAGGATTTCATCAACGGCCGCGAGAACAACATCGAAAGAATCACAAGCTGGATCGCTAAGCAATTCTGATCTAAGAACAAGGAGACTGTAAAATGAGACTTACCCTCGAGACCGAGCGGCTTATCCTCAGGCCATTCACAGAAGATGATGCCGAGGATATGTTTTACGGCTGGACAAGCGACCCCGAGGTCTCAAAATATGTGACATGGGATACCCACCAAAGTCTCGGCGAGACCCGTCAGCTCCTCGCCCTCTGGACAGAGGAATACGAAAAGCCGGAAAGGCTCAACTTCGCCATAATGCTGAAAAGCGAGAACAAGCTGATAGGCGGTATCGACGTTGTCGGCTATCTGGACGGAGTCAACGGAACACCCATTATCGGCTATAACCTCTCCCGCAAATACTGGGGAAAGGGATATATGACAGAGGCCTGCCGCTGTGTTCTGGAGCAGCTGTTCTCCATGGGTTACAAAGAAGTCAGGATAGATGCAATGACCGAGAACACAGGCTCGATAAGGGTCATTGAAAAGTGCGGCGGCGAACACATCGGCACTGACGAAATGGATATACCCTCACGCGGCATCACCGTCAGCGTGAACAGATACATAGTAAAAAGGAAACAAGAATGAAAGCAAAAGACAAAACCAACGCCCTGCGGCTGCTTGAACAGAAAAAGCTGGGATTCAAGACCTACACTCACGACATTCCCGCAGAACGCAGCGGTGCCGAGATCGCTGAGGCTCTCGGACAGGATCCGCAGCGCGTCTTCAAGACTCTTGTGACGGTATCTCCGAGAACAAAGCACTATTATGTATTTATGGTGCCTGTGCGCGAGGAGCTTGATCTTAAAAAAGCCGCCAAGGCCGCAGGAGAAAAGTCCATAGAAATGATACACGCAAAGGAGCTTCTGCCTCTTACCGGCTACATACACGGCGGCTGCTCTCCGATCGGAATGAAAAAGCCCTTCCCGACCTTTATCCACGAAACAGCCGAGGGCTTTGATACGATACTTTTCAGCGGAGGCAGAGTCGGGCTTCAGCTTGAAATGCCGCTTGAAACGCTCAGAAAGATTGTTGATGTCAGATCGGCTGACATAATCACCAAATAACAGAAACGGAGCAGAACAGACAAATGAATAAAAAAGAGATAAACGAGATCAAAAAGAACTTTAAGGAAGACAGCGGACTTTTCACCGTTCAGCAGGTGGTGCAGGCCTTTGTTGATGCGGAGAAGAATGTAAAATACAAGTCGGCGCAAAGCTTTATGACCCTGCCTCAGGACGAGGCGGAGCTTATAATGCAGATACTTAAAAAGACGCTATCGGGACAGCTCGGCAAAAACCTGAAAGAATATCCCTTCCCGAAAGACGCCTACCTCGAAGGCGGAATGCAGCCCTACTTCTACAAGCTGATGAAAAGCAAGCTCTGCGATGAGGAGCTTGTAGACGACTTTATCCAAAAGATCTGCGAGAAGTCGGCGTTCGTCAGCACCTTTGCAATATTTGCGGCGCACTGCGTTTACACGATCCCGAAGAAGACCAAGATGGACGAGCTTGACGACGGCGCCGAGGCAGACACCGATTACAGCTTTATCGTGACCGCTCTCTGTCCGGTAGAACTGAGGTTTGACGGCCTTGTTTATTCCGATGAGAACAACGCGATCGAGAAGAAGCTCACCGCCGACAGGATAATCGAAATGCCAAGCGACGGCTTCATCTTCCCTGTTTTCTCCGACCGTTCGCCCGACATCAACAGCGTGCTTTACTACTCAAAGAGCGCCAAGAAGCCTAATTCTTCGATCGTCAACGAGCTGCTCGGCTGCGAGTTCGTAATGAGCTGCGACCACGAAAAGGCCACCTTCCACGCAATCCTCGGAAACGTTGCGGGCGAAGAGCTGAGCTACGATGTCATCACAGCTGTCAACGACCGCCTGACCGAGCTGGCAGACAAGACCAGCTACGAGACTGAGGCGGCCACAGTCGGAAGTGCCGAGCTTGGCAACATTCTCTGGGAGACAGGGGTAAGCCAGGAGAAGCTTGAACACCTGCCGAAGATCTTCGAGACAGCGATGGGCGACAAGCCGCTTACGGTTTCAAACCTGATTGACAAGAAGACAGTCGTCTCCACTCCGAGCGTGACCGTCAACATCACCAAGGACGGACAGGACAAGGTACAGGTCCGCGAGGTAGACGGAGTCCGCAGCCTTGTTATCGCCCTTGATGACCCGGAGGTAACGATAAACGGCATCAACGCCAAGCTGAAATAACAGCTCCAAATCAAATACAGAAAGCGGCTCTGCACAGATCAGTGCAGAGCCGCTCGTTTTATCATTTTATTTGACCTTGACAGATTTAACAGAACTGTAATTTCCGTACTTGGAGCCGTTCACTTCGTAATACGCGCGGTACTTGACGTACCAGGTCTCGCCTGTCTTGGGCTTGGATGAGAAGTTCACGCTCGTTGTGGTGTTCTTGCTGACCGTATAGGTCGTCACACCCGTCTTAAAGCTCTTGTCCTTTGAATACTGGATCTGGTAGCCTGTTGCAGTGGTGTCCTTCGTCCAGGCCGCCTTGAAAGCTCCGCTGGTCGTGGTCAGCGTGAGTGTCTGGGGCTTCGGTTTGATGACAAAGGTCTTTTTCAGAAAGCCGCGATAGCTTCCCTTGCCCTCAATGATTATTGTAGCAACGCCGACCTTGGTGTTATTGGAATAAGTCACCGTATAATTGGAAGCCGAGATCTTTGTCGTGCCGTTTTTAACGGTCACTGTAGGCTTTATCGCTTTGCCGGCATTATAGGTGTAGGACGAATAAGGGATAGTGGCCTTCAGAGTTGAAAGCGACTTCTTGTTATCCGTTTTAGTCACCGAGGAATCTCTGGAGACCTTGATAGTCGCGCCTGCGTCAATACCGTTGTTCTTGAAAGTGCAGGACTTGCAGCCTGAGTAGAAATCAGCCGCCGCGTCCTTGCAGCCTGTGATATTGTTGCTCGTGGCCGTCAGCTGTGCTTTTTCGGCCCTGATTCCCTTGCCCTTGCAGGTCTTGATCGTGTTGTAGGTCATAGTCACCTTGGAATTGGTGATAAACATACCGTCTAATCCGCAGCCTGTAACCGTGTTGTTCTTGAAAGTGTTTGTGGTCGAAGTGTTGTCCTTGTACCTGATGCCTGTCTCGACAGGCGAGGTGATGGTATTATCGTGGAAGTTGATCTTGCTGTTGCTCTGGATAAGAACCGAGTACAGCCAGGTCTCGCGGTTGTAACGCGAGGCCGGAGCCGTCGAAACGGAAGTGAATATATTATTGTAGACCTCAGCCTCGGTGTCCTCGCTTCTGAAAAGCGCAAGCGAATTTGTTGCCGTATTGTCATAGACCTTTGTGCTCTTGAAGCTGCTGGTATGGACGCAGAAGAACCAGACGTTCTTAAATGTGTTGTTCCAGATGGTAATGTTTGTTGCGTACTTGGCATTGATATGATGTGTTCCGATACCGCTGGGAACGTTCAAGAACGTGCAGCCCGAGACCTTGACATTTGTGCAGGGGGTCTTGTCTGTCGAAAAGTCGAGATGAAGTGCTTCGATAGCGCCGATAGCGGTCTTCTTTTCACCGGCCGAGGACTGTCCGTCATAGAAATCATAATTATTGGCCGACCCCTTGTAGGATACGAAATCCTTGAAGGTAACGTCCGAGACCGTCAGGCCGCTGACACCGTCACAGATAATGAAGTGATTGCCGTATTCGTTCTGGACAGTTGTATTGGTAACAGTTATGTTCTTGCAGTTGCGGAACAGCAGCGCAGCCTTGGATTCCTGAGAGGCTGTTCTTGCCTTGCCGTTAGCGTCCCAGGTGCCGCCCGAGATATAAATATTGCTTGCGACCGAGTAGCCTGTCCCTGTGGTTATCCAGTCGCTTCCCTTAGCGTAAGCGGGGCAGATCATGACCTTGTCGCAGTTGTTGACGATCTTCGCGTTCTTGTCAAGGATAAGCCTGGTGTTCGAGAAGATGCAGAGGGTCTTGTTCAGATAATAAGTACCCGCGGGAACAAAGACCTCGAGCTTCTCACCAGAAGGCATTGATTTGGCAAGAGAGAGAGCTGCCTGGATCCCGTCGCGGTCGTCTTTCTTGTCATTGGGCTTTGCGCCGTAATCGGCCACGCATACAGGCACGATCTTGAAGGTCACCGTCTTGGTGCCCGTGAGCCTGTTCTTACCAGTGATCTTGATGCTGGCGGTGCCCGTGTTTGTGTTGCTCGAATATTTCAGGTCATAGTCGGTGCCCTTCTTGAAGGTTATCGAATTGTACTTGACTGTCGGCGCAGGCGTCTTGGCCTTGCCGTTATAAACTACATTTGCTATCGAACTTACAGAACAGCTTGAGACCGAACGAGCAGTTATGTTATACTGCCTTGCAGTCGAGCCCTTGAAGTTGCCCTTGCCCGTGAGGGTGACGGTCGCTGTCAGGCTGCCAACATTAACGTTATTCTTGTAAGATACTGTGTAGTCAGTTCCCTTGACAAGCTTTGTGCCGTTGAATTTAAGTGTCGGCTCGGGCTCACGGCCGACTCCCGAATAGGTGTAGTTAAGCGAAGGTATAGAAGCCTTGAGTCCCGAAATATCGGCCTTGCCGATAGTAAACGAGAGCTTCTGCGTTCCCGTGTATGCGCCGATACCCGAGACTGTTACAGTTGCGGTACCGGCCTTTACGTTGTTTGAATACGAAAGCTTATAGTCTTTGTCCTTCACCAGTGTCTTGCCGCTGTCAGTTATGGTCACATCAGGCTTGACAGCGCTGCCTGTGTAAGTGAAGCCGCTGCCTTTAACAGCAGCTTCCAGATCTGCAACATTTACAGGCGCCGGATCCTCAGAGCTTTCGTCTTCACTCGATGATTCCTCTTCCGAACTTTCGTCTTCGCTTGAGGACTCCTCTTCTGAGCTTTCGTCCTCGCTCGATGATTCTTCCTCCGAGCTTTCGTCTTCGCTCGACGACTCCTCTTCCGAGCTTTCGTCCTCGCTCGATGATTCTTCCTCCGAGCTTTCGTCCTCGCTTGACAGTTCATCCTCAGAAGAGCTTTCTACTTCGCTTGAAGTCTCGTCGAAGGAACTCTCGTCGTCAGACAGCTCATCAACGCTTGAAACGTTAGCAGGGTCGTCTTGCACGACCGGTGTGTTCTCGGCGAAGGAGAGCGAAACAGGCATCATCGTACAGGCATAAACAGCTGCCGTAAAAGCGGCAAGTTTTTTTATCAGTCCTTTTCTCATAATACTCCTCCTGTTTGAATTATTCCACGTTCCTTGTAACCACAACAGGCACCCCTGTTCCACAGACGCTCTCGATCAGCACATCGCCGATGTGCGCAGGAAGCGAGATCGTAGTCGCTTTTATCTGCTCGAGGCATTCAAAGATCTGCCCCTTAGGAACAGGCGCGGCAGTTTTAACCGCAACAGGCCGTTCGTCAGCAGAAAGCGCAGTAGTGGTGATGACCCTTGTGGGAGCGCTGATCTCAGACTTTGCGTAGTTCTCGCCGATCTTGCAGGTATTTCCGCTGACGCTGACAGCAACGCCGCTTTCGACCTCCACGGTGAGCTCGCAGCCCATGGGGCAGCCAATACAGGTAAGCTCTCTTGTCATGCTTCTGCGCCTCCTTCCACCTCAACAGTAAGATCGTCCACAGCCTCTGCAAGCGCTGCGGCCTTCAAGGTAAGATCCTGCATCTCGCTTGGGACAAGGATCCTTGTCTTTCGGCGCAGCAGCTCATGCTCTCCGCTCCTGACTACAAGCGATGCACCTTTGTACACGCCTGTCACCCTGAAACGAATGTGAACATCCTGAGTAGTCTCATCAACATTTATGCGGCTCGGTACCGTGTAGCGGACGCCGTTCTTTGCCGAAACTCCGATAGTCCTGCCCTGAGGACGGCTGCCGCTGCGCTTGATGTACTCGGCTGCGGACTGTCCTGCCCTCTCGGCCTCTGCGGAAACAAAGTCAACAAGATCGTGGACGTGCAGCACATTGCCGCAGGCAAATACACCGGCAACATTGGTCTCGAGATCGTCATCGACGACAGGGCCGCCGGTGAGCCTGCTGAGTTCAACTCCCGCCGAGCGCGAAAGCTCGTTCTCGGGAAGCAGACCGCAGGAAAGCAGCAGCGTGTCGCACTCAAAGAATTCTTCCGTACCGGGAATGGGTGTGCGGTTCTCATCGACCTTAGCTACAGTTACGCCCTCAAGCTTCTCCTTGCCCTTGATATCAACGACCGTGTGGCTGAGCATCAGCGGAATGCCGTAATCATCAAGGCACTGCACGATATTCCGCTTCAGGCCGCTTGAATAAGGCATCAGCTCTACTACTGCCTTGACCTTGGCGCCTTCAAAGGTCATGCGCCTTGCCATTATAAGTCCGATATCGCCCGAGCCGAGGATAACAACTTCCTTGCCGGGAACAACGCCTTCAAGGTTCACAAGCTTCTGAGCTGTGCCTGCCGTGTAAACGCCCTGAGGACGGAACCCGGGGATATTCAAAGCGCCTCTCGGTCTTTCGCGACAGCCCATTGCAAGGATTATAGCCTTGGCTTTCAGGCTCTCAACTCCACGTTCTTTGTTTATTACTGTCACCACATTGCCCTCGGTAATATCCAGCACCATGGTGTTTACCTCATAGGGAATGCCAAGCTCCTTGACCTGCTCGATATATCTTGCGGCATATTCGGGACCTGTCAGCTCCTCCTTGAAGGTGTGCAGGCCGAAGCCGTTGTGTATGCACTGATTGAGGATACCGCCAAGCTCGCTGTCGCGCTCAAGGATAAGGATATCATCAGTCCCGCAGCGCTTGGCAGATGCGGCCGCAGCAAGTCCCGCAGGACCTCCGCCGACAACTATCAGATCATATTCACGCATTGTCCTGCACCTCCTTATCGGGATAAACGCCGTTCTTTCTGACCTCTCCGAGGGGTATACCAAGCTTCTCGGAAATAAGCTTCATAGTAACGGGAGAGCAGAAGCCAGCCTGACAGCGGCCCATTCCGGCCCTTGTGCGCCTCTTGACGCCGTCAAGAGTTGTGGCGCCCAGCGGACGGTTGATAGCATCAAGTATCTCGCCCTCGGTCACGCTCTCGCAGCGGCAGACGATATGCCCGTAAGCAGGCTGCTGTTTGATAAGCTCGTTCCGCTCCTCGACAGACAGCTCAAAGAGCTTGGTAACGCCCTTGCGGGTGTCAATGAAGTCAGGCTTCTCCTCAAGCGCAACGTACTTGCCGACAAGCTCGGGAATGTACTCGCCTATGGCAGGAGCGCTGGTCAG
>CAMNBY010000036.1 GCA_946533615.1 uncultured Clostridia bacterium | reverse complement strand
CACAGACAGGAATGTCGAACTGCTTTGCGAATTCCTCGATACGGCTCTCGCCGAAGATGCTGTGCTCCTTGCCGCAGTCGGGACATTTGTAATAGGACATATTTTCAACAACGCCAAGCACGGGTACGTTCATCATTTCCGCCATCTTAACGGCCTTGCCAACGATCATACCGACCAGCTCCTGAGGCGAGGTAACTATAATGATGCCGTCAACGGGAAGCGACTGGAAAACCGTAAGTGGAACGTCGCCTGTTCCGGGAGGCATATCCACAAACATATAATCTACCTTGTCCCAGATAACGTCAGTCCAGAATTGCTTGACGGCGCCTGCGATAACAGGGCCTCTCCAGACTACGGGGTCGGTCTCGTTTTCAAGCAGGAGGTTGATAGACATTATTTTTGTTCCTTTTGCCGAGACAGCCGGGAAAATACCCATATCTCCGCCCTGTGCGTGCTCGTGGATCCCGAAGGCATTCGGAATGGAAGGCCCCGTGATGTCTGCGTCAAGTATTGCGGCGCTGAAGCCGTCGCGCTGAGCATTTACAGCCAGCAGGGAAGTTACAAGAGATTTTCCTACTCCGCCCTTGCCGCTTACGATGCCGATAACTTTTTTGATATCGGACATAGGATTCATCTGCTCCTTGGGAATGCCGCCCTGTCGTTCTGCACAGTCGGCGCCGCAGCTGGAGCAGTCGTGATTACATTCGCTCATATTATCTCTCCTTAAAAATAGTGACTTTCGTCCTTTATATTATACCACATTATTCTGAAAAAGTAAAGCGTTAAGCAGATCTTGACGAATGGTAAGCACTGCCGATCACTTTGATCGCCGTGTTTATACATAACAGTATATAAGAATATGAACTTATTTAATATTATCGGAAATTTACAAATACTGCTTGAAGTCAGGCGCATTATTTGGTATAATGAAACATGAAATGTACGGACGATCCTTTGTTCCGTTTTGTTATTATCATCCGTGCCGCTTTGCGGACGAAAGGACAAATCATGACCGATTATATTGATCTGAGCGGAACCTGGCAGCTATATCTTGACAGCACAGGTTCGGGAAAGACTCCGCACTTCAATGAAGATACTATGCTCCTGCCCGGAACGACTTCCGCAGCAGGAAAGGGAAAAGCCAATCCCGCAAGGGAGCGCGGCTTTCTTACTGATGCCTATAAATTCGAGGGCTGTGCCTGGTTCAGGCGAAAGGTCAACACCTCCGGCCTTCGCGGAAAGACAGTGCTGCTTTTCCTTGAGCGTACAAGGATAACGACAGTATATTTTGATGCCATCAAGCTGAAAAAGCAGGAGAGCCTTGTAGCGCCCCATGTTTACGATCTTACCAAATACATAACAGACGGAGAACACTACATCACTATCTGTGTCAAAAATGTGGGATACAAGACCGGCGGCGGACATCTGACTTCTCAGGACACCCAGTCAAACTGGTGCGGCATCACAGGAAAGATCGAGCTCCGCGTGTATAATGCCCCGTATATCAGGAGCGTTAAGGTCACACCGCTTGTCCCTCAGCGTTCGTTCCGTATTTCCGGAGAGGTCACAACACGCGGAAAGATGGAGCTTTTCTGCTCGGCCGAGCTGATCGGTCAGCAGGACATTCACAAGGCGCCGGAAAAGCGTATGCGCTTTGACCACGGCCGCTTCGAGTTCATTTATGAGCTGGGCGAAGGCGCAAAGCTTTGGTCGCCGCAGTCGCCTAATATTTATAAGCTTGAGCTCAGGACCGAAACGGATTACTACACCTGCACTGTCGGACTCCGTGAGTTTAAGGCCGATAAAGATTGTTTCAGGATGAACGGCAGGACGATATTTCTTCGCGGTAAGCATGACGGTCTTGTTTTCCCGAAAACAGGCTATGCGCCTACTGATCTTGACAGCTGGCTCCGGGTCATGGGAAAGGCAAAGGAATGGGGTATCAATCACTATCGTTTCCACACCTGCTGTCCGCCCGAGGCTGCTTTTGAAGCCGCCGACAGACTCGGCATAATAATGGAGCCGCAGCTGCCTTTCTGGGGAACTATCCGCGAAGAAGGCGAAGAGGGCTACAATAAAGAAGAACAGGATTTTCTCGTCAGCGAGGGCTTTGAGATACTGCGCTGCTTCGGCAATCACCCATCCTTCTGTATGATGTCCATGGGCAATGAGCTCTGGGGCAGCCAGAAGGAGCTCAACAGAATAATCAAGGGATATAAGGAATATGATCCCGACAAGCTTTATACTCAGGGCTCGAACAACTTCCAGTGGTTCCCGGCAGTGCTCGAGGAGGACGATTTCTTTGTCGGCGTAAGGCTTGCAAAGGACAGGTTGATAAGAGGCTCTTACGCAATGTGCGATGCGCCTCAGGGTCATATCCAGACCGACAAGCCGTCCACGGCACACGATTATGATGCCGCGGTGCTTGGAACAGCGGCTCATAGGGAAGAAAACGCCGGAAGCACAGTCCAGATCCAGTTTGGAACGGGTGTAAAAACTGTTGAGGCTACAGCCGCTGACGGTGCATTTGTTCCAAAGGTGCCTGTGATAACCCACGAGATAGGACAATATGAGACTTTCCCGAATTTTGACGAGATCGAAAAATACACAGGTCCGCTGAAGCCTCGCAACTTTGAGCAGTTCAGAGAGGATCTTGACAAGGCGGGGCTTCTGCCGCTGTGGAGAGATTTCTTTCTCTGCTCCGGAAAGCTTGCGGCCCAGTGCTACAAGGAAGAGCTCGAGGCTGCTCTGCGCTCTAAGACTATTGCGGGCTTCCAGCTGCTTGATCTTCAGGATTTCCCCGGCCAAGGCACTGCGCTTGTCGGTATGCTGGATGCCTTTATGGACTCCAAGGGGCTCATCGAGCCCGAAGAATGGCGCTGCTTTTGCAGCGATGTTGTTCTGCTGGCGAGGTTCGATGACTACTGCATTGAAGTGGGTCAGGAGTTCAACGCCCGCATAGATATTGCAGATGTTTCCGAGCACGGAGTCTCGGGAAGCAAGCTGCTTTGGAAGCTGAGCGGCGGCGTTGAAGCCGAGGGCAGCTTTGAGGTCGAGCAGTCGGGGCGCTTTACCGCAGGCAGCATAAGCGTTCCAATGCCCGAGGTCAATGAGCCCGTGAAGTTCACGCTCAGGCTTTCGCTTGAAGGCACCGATGTTTACAACAGCTATGATCTGATGCTGTACCCGAAACGCGAGAACCTTGAGATCAGTGATGTGCGCATTTTCAGTGAGCTTGACGACGAAGCCGAGGCTCTGCTTGCAGAGGGCAGAACAGTTCTTCTCACCCCCGAGACAGACGACCCCGAGCATTATATAGAAGGTACCTACTGCACTGACTTTTGGTGCTATCCTATGTTCCGCACTATTTCTCAGAGCATGGGTAGGCCGCTGCCGGTCGGCACTATGGGTCTGCTGATCGACAAGGAGCACGAAATGTTCCGCGATTTTCCGACGGAGAGGTGGTCAACGCCTCAGTGGTGGTCGGTCGTTACGAACTCCCGTTCTGAGATACTGGACGGCAGCTCGCAGGCCAAGCGCGTCATTGTCCGCACTATAGATAATTTTGAGCGCTGTCACGATCTTGCGTTGATGTATGAATACGAGCACAACGGCGGAAAGGTCGTCGTGCTGAACTGCGACCTTGAAAAGCTTTCCGAGAGCCCCGAGGGAAGGCAGTTCTTATATGCAGTTATGAAATACTGCTCGATTGATAAATAACAATGATTAGGAGGGATAGCTTTGAATGACGAGCTTGTTTTGGACCTGTGGAGGGCTTTGACTCTCAGAGGACTCAGTGATGAAGGCAGGGAGGCGCTTTCTGTCTACGAATCCTCGACCGAGCTTTACAACGAGCGCTTCAGCGCTTCGATGCTGCTTGGCAGCAAGGACGTCGATAAGCTACTCTCTTCTGATCTCGAGCACGCACGGAA
>CAMNBY010000035.1 GCA_946533615.1 uncultured Clostridia bacterium | reverse complement strand
GGGCGCGTTCAAGATCACATGGAATAAAGCCACCGCAGGCGCTACGGGCTATCAGGTGCAGTATTCGACGGACAAGAACTTCAAGACCAATGTTCACTCATACACCTCGACCAATCTTTCCGACCTCTCCGAGAACTTCTCGAGCGTTCCGAAGTCGGGAGAGACATGGTATGTGAAAGTCCGCTCGTTCGTGACAAAGGACGGCAAGGCCAGCTCGACACGCTACGGCAATTACAGTGATGTAAAGACGATAAAGGTAAAATAAGCATGATAAAAGCCCCGAACGATCGCTCGGGGCTTTGCTTTTTTCGGGTCACTCGCCGATGTCGGCGGCGCCTTTAAGGTATTCGACAAACTGCTTTGCGGCTCGGGGAGAACGTCCGCCGCGTGCAAGGGCGTAGGCCTCGGCCTCGCGGAAGAGCTCCTCCTCGGGCTTGTCGATGCCGTACTGGGCGGCGATATCGCGGACCACCGAAAGATAGAGCGCCTTGTCGGGCTTCGAGAACACGACTCTGAGGCCGAAGCGCTCCGAAAGGCTCAGAAGCTCCTGCATGGTGTCGTTGCGGTGTATCTCGTCGCCCTCGCGGGCAGAGAAGGTCTCGCGCACAAGGTGGCGGCGGTTCGAGGTGGCGTAGATCACAAGATTATCCGCCGTCGAGGATACGCTGCCCTCGAGGATAGCTTTCAGCGCCGCAAAGTCGTCGTCGTCCTCGGTGAAGGAAAGGTCGTCGATGAAGACGATGAATTTAAGCGGGTTGCGGCTTATCGTTCGGACGATGTTCGGTATCTCGTGGAGCTGGCGCTTTTTCAGCTCGATAAGCCTGAGCCCCTCGCTGCGGTACTCGTTGGCGATGGCCTTGACCGTCGAGGATTTTCCCGTTCCGCAGTCGCCGTAGAGCAGCACGTTGTTTGCAGGTCTGCCCTTCAGCAGAGCCATCGTGTTCGCGATGACCTCGCCGCGCTCGCGCTGATAGCCCGAAAGCTCTGAGAGCTTCACGCTGTCGGGGTATTCGACGGGCACGATCTCGCCGTCCTTGACCACAAAGACATGGTACTTGGAGTAGATGCCGTAGCCGAACTTGCCGATGCTCTTGATGCGCAGGGCGTAGTCCTGAGAGAGATCGACGGGCTCGGTCGTGTAGCGCGGGATAAAGCCCTTGTAATCAAAATGCGCGGAAAGCTCGTCAAAGGGCAGGCAGGCAAGCTCCTGCAAAGCGTAGAGCTCGTTTGCAAGGCACTCGTCGGCAAAGGCGCCTGTCTCGCGGTTTTCGCCCTTTCTCAGTATGTAAAAATTCTCGTCCTCGAGCACGAGCCGCTGCACAAGGCGGGTCAGGCTTCCGCCGTTTTCATATATCGTCGGCACAACGGAGCAGTAGCGCTCGAAGGCTCTGCGGCCGTCGCCGTTTTCGGCGTATCTGATGACATCACGCAGCGCCGCGAACTCGGGAACATCGTAAAGCCCCCTGAACACCACCAGTGTGTCCAGCCGCAGGCAAAGCTCTTTAAGATCGGTCATGAATATCACTCCTTCACAATTATTATATACCATTTGGAAGTTAGTGTCAATCCCGCATTGTCCTTGACTTTATTGCTTTTTTATGTTAAATTTATAGTAGCTTACTATTATTGAGGAGGTGCTGTGATGAGGCTTCTGCGCTGCATTTTGACGGCGGCTCTCTGTGCCTTGATGCTTGCGTCCTGCTCGAGCCGACCCGAAAACAAGGTGCGGCCGTCTTCGACAGTCGTCCAAAACGAGAACACCTACACCGTCAACGGCGAAACAGACGTTACAATAAACGACCAGCGCCTGATCGCGACCGTGGCTGGTGTAGAGCTTCGGCTCTCGGCCTTTGGAGAGCAAAACTTCGCGATCTATGCCAAAAACACCGCCGACTCGGACCGCACGGTCAGGAGCTGCTATGTCGAAGCTGACGGCGTGGTATACAATCACACCTCGCTCAGCTCGGGCTATCTGAGCCCGGGCGAAGAGACCACAATGTCATGCTCGTTCCCGAAGGACGTTTCGCCAAGCACGCTGCGTATGCGGTTTTACGCGCTTGATGAAAACCATAATGTTGACAGCGGCAGCCTGACCGACGTGATCGAGGTACAGAGAGGCGGCTCCGACCTGCTCGAGCCCCGTTTTCCTGCCGAGAGCATCTACTCCGACGAGAACCTTGACGTGATGCTGACAAAATACGAAAGCAGCGGCGACGATGCCCGTGCCGAGCTGTGCCTGAAAAACAAGACAGGGCAGGAGCTGTTCATCACGAGGAACAGCTATTTCCTCGAGCCCGACGGCCTGAAGGGTTCGATCTACTGCTTTGTTCCCGCAGGCGCCACAGCCTACACTGATCTCGAGCTTACGGGCAGCAGCCTTGACCTGGAGGCTCTGCCGTATATAAAGCTTGAGCTCGATGGCTACAAGCTGGAGCAGTATTTCGGCGATGACGGCGGCGAGCCCGTTTTCACGACCGAGAGCATTTTCATCCCGCTTACCACGGACGACCCCAAGGACGCGAGCGTTCCCGAAGCCGACACCGACCCTCAGCCCACAGAGGCCGTGGACGACATCAAAGAATACAACGCGGCTCTCGGCATGAGCGAGCTCATTCCCCTTTCGGTGACGCTTGACGGCGGCGAACCCTCTTCCGAGATCTATGACGGAAAGCTGAAAGCCGAATACGTCTACACCGCCTTCCGCGACGGCGAGGATAACGAAACCGGCGACATGGCTGTCGTATACTTCAAGCTTACAAACCTGTCCGACAATCGCTGGGAGGTCACGAGCGTGTCAGCTGTGAACGGCCTGAGCTTCCCCTCGAACGATCTAAATCCCACGATCGCCGCGAATTCCGCCGACTACATCATGGCCGAGATACCCCTTGGTGGCTTTGACGAGGTCGTGGGCGGCGTGACAGATATAAGCATAAGACTGAACTTTTTCTGCTTCTCAGACGGTGAGACGGCCTCGGCGGGACCCTTCGAGCTTGAATTCAGCAAGGAGAAGCACGACTTTGACCCCGCCGAAAACGGCAAGGTCATCTATGAGGACGACAACGCCACCCTTTACGAGCTTGCCGTCCGCGACAGGGGATATCGTGTCACGGTCTCGCTTTATGCCGAAAACAAAACGGACAAGGCGCTTGTTTTGAGCCTTGACGAAAAAAGCATCGACACAGAGTCGCTCTGGCTTGTGGGCGCTGTTTGTCAGCTGCCCGCAGGAAAGGCCTGCTATTCCGAGGTGCATCTTGTTGACCTTAACGGCGGCACGGACGTGAGCACCGACATGATAAAGGGTCACGAGCTGGAGATAGCGCTGTATGACAGCGACTACAACATCGTCAGCGAGGGCGAGGCGAAGCTATGAACAAACTTAAAAGCCTGAAAAAAAGCACATGGGCGCTTATCATCATCTTTGCCATCTGCGGGGTGCTGCTTCTGATCTCGCGGCTGTCCCCTGGGTTCTGCGAGGCCTACGCCGAGAACGTCTTTCCGATCTGGCTGAACACCTACGGCCGCCTGACTTCCCTGCTGCCGTTCTCGTTCGGCGAGCTGCTGATAATCCTCGGGATAGTCACGGTGCTGCTGACGCTTCCCTCGATGATCGTTCTTCTTGTGATCGGCAGAAAAAAGGAACAGAACCGCAGCCGCATACTGCGCATCTACTGTCTGTTCTATCTCTGGGTGCTGGCCTTTGTGCTGTTCACCGAGACCCTTAACTGCTTTGTGCTTTACCGCTGTCCGACCTTCGGCGAGATCTACGGCATACCCGCCGAGGAACACACAAACCGGGAGCTGCTTGACCTCTGCTCATACCTTGCGGACAACTGCAATTCGAGAGCGCCGCAGATGAAGCGGGACGACGAAGGCCTGTTCGTGCTTACCACCGACCTTGACGAGACCGCAAAAAAAGCGATGAACGATCTCGGCTCGGAGTTTGAGCGGCTGGACGGCTTTTACGTCACGCCCAAGGCCGTGAAGAATTCTTTCTTCATGAGCCAGCAGTACCTGATGGGGATATACTTCCCGTTCACTCTCGAGGCCAACTACAACCGCGAGATGTACCCCTCGAACCTGCCCGAGACCGTGTGTCACGAGCTTGCACACACGCGGGGCTTCATGCTCGAGGACGAGGCGAACTTCATAGCCTTTCTTGCCTGCACCCGCTGTGACGACATCGAGTACCAGTACAGCGGCTATCTCAGGGCGCTTAAATATGTGCTGTCTCAGGTGCGTGACAACTGCACCGAGGACGAGATAAACGGCGCTTATTCACAGCTCTGTCAGGAGGTCTACACCGACATCAACGGCAACGCCTCCTACTGGCAGTCGGTGCAGGAGAGCGACGAAGGCCTGCTCCCCTCCGAGACCGTCGCGGACATCGGCGACAAGGCGATGGAGGCCTCGCTGAAAATGAACGGCGTCGAGGACGGTAAGCGCTCCTACGGAAGAATGGTAGATCTGCTGCTGAACTACGGCATCGGAAAGAACAAAGAATAAAAACAGCCCCGAAGCGGTGTCCTGTACCGCTCGGGGCTTTGTGTTTTCTCATGCGTTATCCTGAAGATCGAGCCAGAACGTGCTGACTCTGCCGTCCTCCTCGAAGACATAGGAAAGGACGATGTCCTTTGCGGAATAGTCAAGGACGCAGTCCGAGACATTCTTTCCCGACTCCTCCGAGGTCATCGTGTCGATGTGGCCATTGTAGGTGCCTGCCTCGGCTAAAAGCACCTCCCAGTAGACCTGCAGGTCGCCCGCAGGCATCTTCCCCGCAAGGTCTTCGGTAAAGGCCGCGTTGACACTATCGTATTTCCCGTCCATCATGTACTCGCTGAGCTTCACGGCCTCCTCCGAACAGCTGAGGCCTTTGAGCTCCTCGGGCAGGACGGTTTCGGCAGCGCTCTCCTCCTTTGAGGCGGCGGCACTCGACTCGGAGCCCCCGCAGGAACTTAGCATCACACACGCCGAAAGAACAGATAGTATAAGTATCGCCTTTTTCATGTTTGTCTCCTTTGCTTCACTCTGCGCTGTCGGGCAGCTTGGTTATCCACTGAATGCCCTTGACGAGCCCCTGAACGGTGGTGGCATCGTAGCCCCATGTGTTTTGCAGGCGGGACAGCAGCTCCTGCTCTGTCCACTCCCATTTTACGCCGCCCCAGGGGTCGTTGATGTTGTAGCGTATCACGCCGTTCTTCTCGTGCCTGCCGTATATCACCGCATAGTGCAGCACGTTGTCGGGCTTGCGGTGACCGAGAATGATCCTGTGCCCCTCATCGAGAAGCTTGTCTATCTTTTCGATGGCCTGCTCGTTCGTGTCGCTCCAGAGATGGTCGATTTGGCTCTCGCAGCCGTACTCGGCGAGAAGCTTCTGAATGTCCTCCTGTATCACGCCGAAGCCCGAGGTGAAATTATACCCCGCGGAGTAGTAATACTTCTTCTTGTAAGCCAGCTCCACGGCGTCGTCCTTTGAGACGTCGAGGCCTGCCTCGCTGGTGAGCAGCATAGCAGCGCTTGTCGGGCCGCAGCCAACAAGGCTGTTGTTCCTTCCCGTGAGCTGATCGTAAAGCACGGTGTCGAGCTTGACATCGGGGTGCTCGCGCTTTTCGGCGGGCTTGGGCTTTTCCTTCGGGGTCTCGGGAGCAGCCGAGGTGCTTGAAGCGGTGGTCGTGGCCGTCGTTGTTTGTGACGTAGTCACAGGCGCCGCCGAAGTAGTGACGGGCGCTGGCGGCAGCGTCGCCGCCGTTGTT
>CAMNBY010000034.1 GCA_946533615.1 uncultured Clostridia bacterium | reverse complement strand
AGCGACAGCGACTCCTTTGTCGTCCGCGATGCCCATGCCCACGCTTATGTCGAGGTCTTTATCCCGGGCGCAGGCTGGCTCACATTCGATCCCACTGTTGAAGGCTATATGAGCATAAGCGCAGCCACAGGAAACGGCTTATCCATCGGAACAGTTTTCCGCTATTTGAGCAGGATCATCATTTTCCTCGCTGTTGTGCTTTTCATTGTTCTCATCATCTTGCTTGACCGCATAATCGAGCGCGTCTTCCGCATCAGGCTGCATTTCACAAAGGGCGATCAGCGCATCACAAGGCTCTATCTCCGTACAGTGAAGCACCTCTCAAAACGCACGGAGACAGATCTTTCGGCCTATACCGTGGATATGATCGTCAATATTGCTGCCGAACGCGCAGGCGTTGACGTGGCTCCGATCGCCAAGCTTTTTGAAAAGACGACCTTCGGCCTCATTCCTCTTGAAGACGCCGAGTTCGCCGCTGCCTACGAGCATTACAAGCTTGTCTATAAGCAGCTCAGGCAAAGCAAAAAGAAAAAGCAGAAGCCCGAATCGGCTCCTGCCTGATCGAACTAAAAACTCCCCGAAGGCAGCAAGCGCCGCGGACGGGGAGTTTTTGTTTGCTTTTTAGTCGCCGAAGGAAATGCCGATGGCCTTTGCGGTCTGTACCATCTGGTCGTCGGCGGGAACGAACTTGGTCTTGCCCGCAACATCGATCAGCTTGTTGGCGGTAACAGTGTCGTTTACCATCGCAACAGCAAGGCCGTACTTGTCCTGTGCGATCAGCTCGGCTGCGTAAACGCCGAACTTTGTGGCGAGCACTCGGTCATAAGCCGAAGGACTACCGCCGCGGAGCATGTGCCCGGGAACGCATACTCTTGTCTCGCAGCCTGTTGCGGCCTCGATCTGCTTTGCGATACGGTTGGAGGCTGTGGTGATGCCTGCCTCGGCACGGCTCTTGGCGCGTTCCTTCTTTTTCATCTTGGCTTCGTTTATGTCGAAGGCGCCCTCTGCAACAGCCAGTATCGAAAAGCCCTTGCCGCTTTCGGCACGCTTGACGCAGGCCTCGGAGAGCTTGTCGATGTCATAGGGGATCTCGGGGATAACGATCATATCGGCGCCGCCCGCAATGCCCGAATAAAGTGTCAGCCAGCCTGCCTTGTTGCCCATGATCTCGACTACAAGGATCCTTCCGTGGCTGGTGGCGGTGGTGTGCAGGCGGTCTATTACGTCCGTCGCGATGTCAACTGCGGTGTGGAAACCAAAGGTAACAGAGGTGCCCCAGATGTCGTTGTCGATCGTCTTGGGCAAGCCGATGACGTTCAGGCCTTCCTCGCTCAGCAGGTTTGCGGTCTTGTGGGTGCCGTTGCCGCCCAGAGTCAGCAGGCAGTCCAGCTTCTGCTTCTTGTAGGTCTGCTTCATGGACTTTACCTTGTCAACATTGTCCTCCTCAACGACCTTCATCATCTTGAAGGGTGTTCTCTTGGTGCCGAAGATCGTGCCGCCCTGTGTAAGGATGCCCGAGAAGTCCGACTGGTTCATTTCCTTGCACATATTGTTGATAAGGCCGTAGTAGCCGTTCTGTATGCCGACTATCTCAACGTCCTCGCCAAAGCGCTCGTAACAGGCCTTTGCAACACCTCTGATGGTCGCGTTGAGTCCGGGGCAGTCGCCGCCGCTTGTGAGTATGCCAATACGTCTTTTCATTTGTTTATCCTCCTATCAGTTACGGGTGCCGCCGCAGGGAAGCACCCGTTGATTTCTTTTTAGTATTTGTCGTCCTCGTCATTTATGACGATTTTCAGATCTTCGTCGCTCTGCTGTCCGTGAACATAAGCCTCGGCATCAAAGTCGTCGTCATCAAGGCCGGAGAGGCTTTTGTCTTCAGAGCTTTCGGAAGCCTTGCTGCTTGTATGAAGAGAAACATCATTCTCGCTTAGTCTGAACTTGGCGATCATGTTCTTCAGTATCAGCGACTGCTCGGAGAGCTCTTCGCTTGCAGAAGCAGCGCCGATAGATGTTGCGGTGTTGGTGGCAAC
Source organism: uncultured Clostridia bacterium (assembly GCA_946533615.1). GTDB lineage: Bacteria > Bacillota > Clostridia > Oscillospirales > Ruminococcaceae > FB2012. Next base: position 2,751 of record CAMNBY010000034.1, on the reverse strand, counting down.
AACGGCGGAGATCTGGTCAACGCCCGTGTTGATCTGAACTATAGCCTCGGCCTGCTGTGCAGATGCATCGGAGATGTTCTTTACAAGGCCCTGAATCTGGTTTGAGCCTTCAACTATATCACCCAGCGAACGGGCAGTCTGCTCAGCCAGCTTCGAGCCCTTGTTTACCGCGTCGGTGGAGTTTTCGATAAGTGCTGCTGTCTGCTTTGCGGCCTCTGCCGACTTGGACGCAAGACGTCTTACTTCATCGGCAACAACGCCGAAGCCCTTGGAGCCTTCTCTGGCGGCTTCAACAGCTGCGTTCAGCGCCAGTATATTGGTCTGGAAGCTGATGTCGTCGATGACCTTGATGATGTTCGCGATCTCAGAGGAGGACGAGGATATCTGATCCATGGCCTCCAGCATATTCGTCATGTCCTCGTTGCAGGCGTTGATGGCGTCGGTGTTGCCGGTAACGATGCTGTAAGCGTTCTTCGCGTCCTTGGAGTTCTGCTGTACCTGAGTGCTTACGTCATTCAGGGTAGCAGACAGCTCTTCGATGGCGCTTGCCTGTTGAGTAGAGCCCTGCGAAAGCGCCTGTGCGGAATTGGAAACCTGCACGGCACCCGAGTTCACCTGCTCGGCAGAGGTGTTGATCGAGGTAAAGGTCTCGGTCAGGGATTCAAGTATCTCGTTGAACGTTGTCTTGATCTTGATGAAGTCGCCCTTGAAGTCGCCTTCCATTCTGTAGGTAAGGTTGCCGTCCTGGATCTCTGTCAGTGCGTTTGTGATAAGGCTGATGTACTGCCTCAGTCTTACGACCGTGTCAGCCAGCGAGCCCGAGAGTATTCCGATCTCGTCCTTGGAGTAGGAAACATCTACACGGTCGGTCAGGTTGCCCTGCGCCAGAGAGCGGATACGGTTCGTAGTGGAAACGATAGGCTTGGAGATGGACGCCGCGAATATTATCGAAATGATGACCGTTGCCACAAGCAGTCCGAAGCCGATGAAAGCGATCTTTTCAAGGGCGTAAAGGCTGATCCTTGTAAAGTCATCAGTAGGAGCGGTGATCACAAGAGTTGCGCCCAGGACCTCACATGGGGCATAGCCGGCAATGTAGGATATATCCTCATATTCGTAAGTGCCTGCACCTTTACCCGTGGAGATCGCCTGTGAAAGGAACTCGCTGAAATCGCTGTAGGAGCTGTCGCTCTTTGCAAGCTTGATCGGATTGAAGCGGACCTTTGCACGCTGTATCTCCTTGTGCAGCACCGTGTCGCCGTCGGAGTTGATAACGTAAGCAAAGCCGTTGTCGCCGAAGCTGATCTCTTCAATTACAGAATTCAGCACGTCGGCCTTGATCGTAACAGCCGCAACATACTTTTCCTTATAGCCCAGATCGTAAGGGTAGAGCACCGAGAAGTAAATGTCGTTCTTCACTGTAACGATATTCCCGTAAACGGTCTCGCCGCGGTTGAGTGCGTAGGAAACGTCTTCCTTCGATATCGCGTCGGCGCAGATGCCGGGCGTCGAGTCTCTGATCGAGCCGTCGGAGTTGTACAGAGCATAGGAATAATCGGCGTCCTCGGAAGAGAACGAGCTTTGCAGGAACGAGAGCCTCTGGTCATCTGTCTCCTTCGAGCGGAACTCGGAGTTCTTGACGTATGACGAAAAGGCGTCGCCGAAGCTTTCGACAGCCCGCTCAAGCGTCCTTACCGACTGGGTCGCAAGTGGCTCGGCAGTCTCGTTCAGAGTGTTCTTTACCGACTTGTTTATGTAGTAAATGCTGAAAACAGCCAGCACTATGGTTATCACAAAAGACACCGCAAGCATTGACAGCATCAGCTTTGAACGTATGGTTTTCAAAGGACATACCTCCTAAAGTACACTATATTAAATAGTATATCACATTTGCACAGTTTTTTCAAGTGCTTTCCGAGAAAAATATGATTTTGTGCTAAAAATTTTTCGGCTTCTCTGTTCCTTGCCTGAATAATTGCGAAAAGCGGGCATATTCTTATAGCGACAAGCTTTTTAACGGAGGAGATCGGATGAATACAAAGACTGATAAGCTGATGAGAGCCATAGCCTGCGTGCTGGTGCTGCTGATCTTTGCATCGGCCCTGCTGGCGGCAAGATATTTCGGAATGAAAGAGCACGAAGCCTCTCCGACAGCCGAACAGGCGGCTGCCCTGATAAATGAAGGCCTATGCGTTCCCGCTGTGATGTATCACAGCGTCTATCAGGAGACAGGCGGCAGCGAATATATCGTCACGCCATCTCAGCTCGAGAGCGATCTTATATATCTAAAGGAGAATAACTTTACACCGATATTTGCTTCCGACCTTATCGCTTATCGCAAGGACAGCGCAAAACTTCCTGACAAGCCTGTCCTCTTGACGTTCGACGATGGCTGCCTGAATTTCAGGACACACGTCCTTCCGCTGCTGAAAAAATACGATATGTGCTGCACACTCTCGGTCGTGGGCAGCTACGCCGAGTTTGCAGCCGAAGCCGCCGAGCCCAGCCCGGCTTACTCCTATCTCTCGATAAGCGACCTGAAGGCTGTGCTCGCCTCGGGGTTGGTAGAGCTTGCCAATCACAGCTATGATATGCACGCCCTCGAAGACCGCCGAGGCTCCTCACAGATGGCCTCAGAATCCTTCGAGGATTACCGCAGGGCTTTGTTCAACGATGTTTTCAGGGCGCAGCGCCTTTTCCGCGACGAGCTGGGCTATGAGCCTAAGGTCTACACCTATCCCTACGGCATCA
>CAMNBY010000033.1 GCA_946533615.1 uncultured Clostridia bacterium | reverse complement strand
GCGACTGCATCTACACCCACTTTCCCGCAGATGAAGACAAGACGATGGATCTTGGAAGACTTGGAGAGGAGTGCGTCCGTTTCAAGGAAATGTTCTCTCAAGCAACAAACAGAAGCCTGGTGCTGCTGAACGAGACCTTTTCAACGACTTCGTTTGAAGAGGGCTACTACATCGCAAGGGATTCCGTCAAGGCGCTGCTTGCCAAAGCTGTGCGGACGATCTATAACACACATATGCACAAGCTTGGAGAGGACGCCGAAGCGCTGACCAAAGAAATCGGCGGCGTCGGAGCTGCTTCGCTTATCATGCGCACCAACGACGGCAAGCGCTCGTTCAAGGTGGCTTTGTCACAGCCCGAGGGCTCGTCCTATGCAAAGGATATAGCAGAAAAGTATGGCGTGACCTATGATATGCTTATCGGCGAAGTGTAAAATTTGCCGTGATAAACAGAACACCCTCCTTGCCGCTTTTGGGCAGTGAGGGTGTTCTTATATCTTTATATTTTTTGATCTTCTGCGGCGTTTAAGAGCCGTGCCTGCCATACCGCAGATGTCCTGCCCGAAGAACAGCAGCAGGTTCAGCACCGAGAAGAAAATGACCACCTTTATGTTTATCCCGCCAAGCACAAACGCCGCAAGCAGGAAAAGCACATCAATTAGCGCCAGCCATTTCACCTTTATCGGAAGAATGAAAAACAGCAGCATCTGCTTGTTCGGATAGAACAGCGCGTAGGCAAGGAAGAGCGTCAGGTTCAGGTAGGTGTTGGTGGTGTAGCCTGTGATAAAACCTGCGATGATGCAGCAGATCACGCCCGTTAAATAGTAAACGTCAAAGCGGAAGCTGCCCCATTCGCGCTCGAGCGCTGTGCCGAACATATTGTAAAGATAAAGCTCCAGCGCCACGAACAGGACGTGGATATTGTCGGGGATAAATACAAATGTCACAAGCCTCCAGACCTGTCCGTGCATTATCCTTTCGAGGTCAAAGTAGAGCGCATCGTTAATAACGACTGCCTTTTTGATCCCAAGGTATCCCGCCAGCCTCAGCCCGCAGACAAGTGCCATACCGACGACTATTATCAGTATCAGCCGCTTTACCGCAAAGCGTCCGAGGCGCTTTTCCATCGGGTCAAGCACTCGGTCGGCAATGTACCGCGAGCGTTTCGGCTGCCACGGCGGCTTGTGAGCGGCTGACATCTCTATGTTCATTCCGCGGCTTTCGGGCTTTGCCATCGCGGGATTAGTGGACACGGTTATTTTCCGCCGTTGTTTGTCTTCAAACATCAAGCTCCTCCGTTATCACTTTTTTGCCTTGTGTGAGCTCTGGATCTTCTTTCTGCGGCGCTCCGAGCGGTTTTTCAGCCAGTAGATAATAATGAACAGCGCCGCGATCAGCACCGCAAGGCTTATCAGCAGAGCAGGCATCAGTGTCCGCCTGAGCGAGCTCATGCCGCTGTCACGCGAGCTGTCGGAGCCGCTTGAAAAGACGTTTCCCTTCTGAGCTTCGGGCTCTGAGCCGTCCTCGGTATCGGGCTGAGCATCGTCAGTGGCGGCTTGTGTGTCCTGAGGCTGAGTGTCTGTCTGTGAAGGAGCCTGTGTCTCCTGAGGCACCGAAGCTTCGGCCGCAGAAGTGTCAGCTGCCTCCGAAGATGCTGCCGTGCTTTCCTCGGAGCTTCCGTCTTCGTCAGAGCTTTGCTCGCCCGTGGTGTCGCGGATTATCATTACGTTGTATACCCTCTCCGCGCCCGAAGCGTCGGTGACGGTTATCTTCTTGGCGTTCGGGTCGTCAAGGCTCCAGAAGCGCAGGCTCTCGGGGGTGATAACATCGGTATCGGCAAGCGCCGATGCCGTAAAATCAACATACTGCACGTCGCTGCCGACCTTGAGGACATAGTCAAAAATATCGGGAGAGAAAGCGGGGAGCAGCTCGCCCACAGAAGGCGTCAGGGATTTCAGCAGGCCGCCTGTGCGTTCGGTGATGTTCACGGTGGTCGAAAGCTCTGGCGCCGCCAGCACTACTCCGTCTGCCGAAAAAGCGTAACCGCTGAACCCGAAGTTGCAGCTGCCTTCGCTTGCTGCGTTGAAGGAGAATGTCAGCTCGGCACTTGTTGTTTCGGTCTCGGGCGGAGGAGAGTATTTCACAACGAGCATTCCTTCGCCGCCGTTGCTGTCGCTGTTGCTCGAAACGTATGTCACGTTATTGTCATAGCTCAGATTGCCCGAAATAAAAGCATAAGGCTCATCGGTGGCAACGCTTACTGTCACCGTGATCTCAGAACCTCTTGAAACGCTGGTCGGCGCGATTATCGAGCTTGTCTCGGCGCTTGCTTTGAGTGCAGGGAGCATAAATACTGCCGCAAGCATGATGACGGCCATCAACTGCAGGCAGAGCAGGCGCCCGATCGGTTTTCTGTTTGTATACATATAGTCCTCCCTTCAGAGTTCTGTCCGCCTATATTATAGTACACTTTCTGCCCAAAGTCAAGCGCCTGCGAACATCTGTGTCTTTTTTTGTACCGATCCCTTTCTGCGTCTTTACATTTGGCAAAAAATATGATATA
>CAMNBY010000032.1 GCA_946533615.1 uncultured Clostridia bacterium | reverse complement strand
CAGTCGGGAGCCGACACAGACGGCGACAGCGAATTGCGCCTAAGATAATTCGCAACATCGTCGCAGTTCACTCCGAAGCCGACCGCAGGGCTGGGTCTTCCGAATTCGCCGAGCAGCTTGTCATATCTTCCGCCCTTCAGCACGGATTTGCCAATGCCCGAAAGATAGCCCTTGAATACGATGCCCGTGTAATAGTTTGCGTGGCTGACAATACCAAGATCAACGGAGATCTTCCCCTCATAGCCGAGTGATGCAAGCTTGCCTGCAACGTCTTTAAGATGCGCAAGGATCTTGTCGGTCTTCTCGTCAGAGAACATCTCCGACGCTCTGTCAAGAACATCAAGACCGCCAAAAAGCCTCGGCAGCTGCTTCAATGCTCTGGTTATCTCGTTGTCGCCGATCTCATCAAGCAGATCGTTGAGCGCGGGGAAATCCTTCGCCGAGATCAGCAGGCGGATATCCTCTCTTACGCTGTCTTCAACTTCAAGCTTGGATACAAGCTCTTTGAAATACCCGATGTCGCCGATCTCAAAGCGGAAGTTATCGGAATCAAACGCTTCGAGAGATTCAAGCGCAAGACACATTGCTTCAAAGTCAGCACGTTCGGTATTCTCGCCGCCGATAAGCTCAATACCCGCCTGTGCGATCTCGTCGGAGCGGCCCTTAAGGAGCGCATTGTTCTCATACACAGCCTGATTGTAATACAGCCTCAGCGGAAGCTTGGCTGATGCAAGCCTTGAAGCCGCAAGCCTCGCTATCGGAATAGTTGAATCCGGACGAAGCACCATCAGTCTGCCCTTGGAGTCCGTCAGCTTATACATTACCTCCTGGCGGAAATGTCGCGACGAGCCGCTGAAAAGGTCATAGAATTCGATTCCGGGGGTAACTACTTCGCTGTAACCGCTTCTGGTAAACAGCTCTGCAAGCTTGTTCTCTACAGCTCTTCGTGCAAGGCAATCCCCGAAAAGCAGGTCGCGTGTTCCTTCAGGGGTGATCAAATCGTTTCTTTTCATAAACAACTCCCAAATTACTTTATTGTAGTAAAGTGTTACTATATTACCATATTAGCATATGTAAATGATAACATATTTTCTCTGATCAGTCAAGCGTAACAAAGAGAAAACTACTCTTTTTACAACTGGAACAGAGTAATTTGATTAGTTTTAGGCAGATCGCCGAAAGCGCCCGCGTTTTCAAGTGTCTCGATAACGCTCTTTGTCACACAGCTCTGATGCTGGAATTCTTCTATAGATATAAAGTCATCCTTCTGAGAAGTCTTGTATATATCCCAGGCAGCATTTACGCCAACGCCCGAAAGAGCGCAGAACGGAAGTCTAAGCTTGCCGTCCTCTATCTGATAAATGATCGCATGAGACTTGAAAATGTCCACTGGCAGCAGCTCGATACCGCGAAGGAACATCTCGTAAACGAGCATCAGAGTTTCCTGAATGCCGTCGTCCTTGGCGCTCTTTGTCTCCTTGTCACGGTTCGCAAGGTCGTCAATGCGCTGTTTTACTGCATTTTTTCCGCGCATAGCCGTCTCGGCCTCGAAGTCCTCGCCGCGGACAGTGAAAAGCGAGGCGTAAAACTCCAGCGGACGGTAGATCTTGAACCAGCAGAGCTTTATGGCCGAAGTAACATAAGCTGCGGCGTGAGCTCTCGGGAACATATACTTGATCTTCAGGCAAGAGTCGATGTACCACTCGGGAACATCATGGGCACGCATATCCTGCTTCATTTCTTCGGTGAGCAGCTTTGGCGCTTTGCCCTTACGGGTTATCTCCATTATCTTGAAAGAGAGGGACTTGTCCATGCCGTGATGTATAAGATAGGTCATGATACTGTCTCGCGTTCCGATAACGTCCGAGATCGTGCAGACACCGTCATGTATCAGCTCCTGAGCGTTGCCGAGCCAAACGTCCGTACCGTGAGAAAGTCCCGAGATCTGAAGCAGGTCACCGAAATTCTTGGGCTTGGCCTCAAGCAGCATTCCGCACACAAAGCCCGTGCCCATCTCGGGGATACCGAGGGTGCCTGTTTTCCAGTCAAGCTCCTGAGCAGTAACGCCCAGAGCCTCTGGAGAGGTGAACAGCGAATACACCTTGTCATCAGACATAGGTATCTCAAGAATATCGAGACCTGTCATATCCTCAAGGTATTTATAAAGAGTAGGGACATCGTGTCCAAGTTCGTCAAGCTTAAGTATAGTATCATGCAGCGAATGGAAGTCGAAGTGCGTTGTAACAATGTCCGAATCCGCTTTGTCCGCAGGGTGCTGAACAGGCGTAAAGTCATAAACCTCGTAATCATTCGGGATAACAACCATTCCGCCCGGATGCTGGCCTGTCGTTCTCTTTACATTCAGACAGCCGTTGGCAAGCCGCTGCTTCTCGGCATTGTTTACGGTCATCATCTTGCTCTCAAGATATTTAAGCACATAACCGAAGGCGGTCTTTTCGGCTACACCGCCGATAGTGCCAGCCTTGAAAACGTGATCCTGACCGAAAAGCTCTTCCGTATATCTATGAGCGCTCGACTGATAATCTCCAGAGAAGTTCAAGTCGATATCAGGCGCCTTGTCGCCGTTGAATCCAAGGAAGGTCTCGAAAGGAATGTCGTGACCGTCGCGGTGCATATCTTCGCCGCAGCGAGGACAGGCCTTAGGCGGCAGGTCGTATCCCGAGCTTACAGAGCCGTCTGTGATGAATTCGCTGTAATTGCACTTCTTGCAGCGGTAATGAGGCTCCAGCGGGTTTACCTCGGAAATTCCCGACATCGAGGCAACGAAGGAAGAACCGACCGAACCACGCGAGCCTACCTGATAGCCATGCTCAACAGAGTTGGCAACAAGCTTCTGAGAGATCATATAAAGCACCGCAAATCCGTGCTTTATGATGGATTCAAGCTCGCGGTTTAGTCTGTTATAAACTATCTCGGGGATATGCTCCTTGAAAGGCTCGTTTATGCCGTGATCGCCTTCGGGTATCTCAATGGTCTCGGGGTCGCAGTCGCCGTAAAGCGAGCAGCATTTCTTCCAGCAGATGACCTGTAATTCGCGCACAGCGCCGGGAATAAACGGTGTGTACGTCCCCTTTGGGAATGCTTTAAGATCGGGGTCTATCAGATCGGCATAGTAATTTGTATTAGTAACTACGACCTCTAAGGCCTTATCCTCGCCAAGATATGAAAGCTCGTCAAGCATCTGATCCGTAGTCTTGAAATACAGCGGCGGCTGCCTGTCGGCATCGTCAAAGCCCTTAGAGGCCATAATGATCGTGCGGTACTTAGCGTCCTGCGGATCCATAAAGTGTATATCGCCCGTTGCGCATACGCGCTTGCCCATCTCTTCGCCAAGCTTCACGATAAACCTGTTGATGTCTTTTACCTGCTCCTCTGTGTGGATGTCGGTATAAGGCGGGCGCTCCGATTCGATCATAAACATATTATTGCCCTGCGGCTGTATCTCAAGGTAATCATAGAAGGACGCGATCTGCTTTATCTTCTCCTTCGACTCCCCTCTCAGATATGCCTGAATGACCTCGCCTCGCTCACAGGCGCTGCCGATTATAAGTCCCTCGCGGTGCTTGGCCAGTTCTGACTTGGGGATCCTCGGGCGGCGCTTGAAGTATTTAAGGTTGGACATCGAAATAAGCTTGTAAAGGTTTTTCAGTCCCGTGTTGTTGCGGACGAGTATTATCTGGTGATAGGTCGGCAGCTCCAGCACCCGGCTGTCACTTCC
>CAMNBY010000031.1 GCA_946533615.1 uncultured Clostridia bacterium | reverse complement strand
GGTAATCATGACGGAAAGCTGGCAAGCAGATGATGTGCAGAGGCGTTAGCCGCGGGTCGTGCGGTGTTGCCCTAAGTCAGGGGGAGAACCATGAGAGAAGAAAAGCTTTTGTGCAGCGGCTGGGAATTCTGCTGCTGCGGGATAGGAACAGAATACGGCGCCGCCGATGGCTGGCAGGCTGTTGACCTGCCGCATGACTGGCTTATCTATGACACCAACGACCTTTACAAGACCTCGACAGGCTGGTACAGGCGCACCCTGTCTGTCCCCGAGGACGGCAGAAGGACGGCGCTTCGCTTTGACGGCGTGTATATGGACTGCCGCATCTATGTCAACGGGGTGCAGGCCTTTGAATGGAAGTACGGCTACACCTCGTTTGAGTGCGACATCACGGACTTTCTGCATCAGGGCGAGAACCTTATCGCCGTAAGGGTAGACCACAGAGAGCCGAACTCCCGCTGGTATTCGGGAGCAGGCGTTTACAGAAAGGTTCGGCTGGTGCGTTACGAGCCGCAGCATATCCTGCCGAATGGGGTCTACATTTCGGCGGACACGTCGGGGAACGTCACTGTCACAACAGAGACAGAGCGCCCCTTGGGCGAGACCGCAGAGGCTCTGAGCCTTAAAACCGTTATTACAAGATTCGGGAACGACGAGCCGCTTTGTGAGGTCACTTCAAGCTGCTGCGCCGCAGACCGCAGCGTCCTTCCTGCGGAGATCACTTCAGCTGAATGCAGCTACACCGTCAACGAGCAGCATTTGAAGGTCGAGTCGCCGGCGCTCTGGGACATTACTGCGCCTGCGCTTTACATCTGCACCGTCAGCCTTCTGAAAAACGGCGAGGAGATCGACAGGGCGGCTGTCCGCTTTGGCTTCCGCAGCTGCGAGATGACCTCCGACAGGGGCTTCTTCCTCAACGGCAGGCACGTCAAGCTGCACGGCGTCTGCGAGCATCACGACCTCGGAGCGCTGGGCGCGGCTGTGAACAAGAGCGCCATCGTCCGCAAGCTGAACAAGCTCAGGGGCATGGGCGTCAATGCGATACGCACCAGCCACAATCCGCCCGCGCCCGAGCTCCTTGAGGCCGCCGACGAGCGCGGCTTCCTGATACTTGACGAGTTCCTTGATATGTGGGAGCTGAAAAAGACCGAGTACGACTATGCAAGGTTCTTTCCCGAGTGGGTGAGGCGCGATGCGGCTTCGTGGATACGCCGCGACAGGAACCACCCCTGCGTCATCGGCTGGAGCATCGGCAACGAGATCTACGACACCCACGCCTCGGAACGGGGACAGGAGGTAACGAGCCTGCTGAAAGCTCTGGTAACTCTGCACGACCCGAGAGGCAACGGCTTTGTGACCATCGGCTCGAATTACATGGGCTCGGAGGCTGCACAGCGCTGCGCGGATATCCTTAAAAATGCAGGCTATAACTATGCCGAGAGGCTTTACGAAGAACACCACCGCCTGCACCCCGATTGGAACATCTACGGCAGCGAGACCTCGTCCATCGTGCAGTCAAGGGGGATATATCATTTCCCTGCCGACAGGCCCGTGCTTTCCGAGGACGACGAGCAGTGCTCGGCGCTCGGGAACAGCGCTCCCGCCTGGGCTGCAAAGCACTGGGAGGCGAACATCGTTCCCGACCGCGATGCCGAATACTGCGCGGGGCAGTTTATCTGGACGGGCTTCGACTACATCGGCGAGCCTACGCCCTATTCCACAAAGAACAGCTACTTCGGGCAGATCGACACCGCAGGCTACTACAAGGACAGCGCCTATATCTACAAGGCCGCATGGACAGACGGCAGCAAAACGCCCTTCGTGCATCTCTTCCCCTACTGGGATTGGAGCAACGGGGAGATCATTGACATCCTTGCGACCACGAACTGCCACGAGGCGCGTATCTTCGCGGACGGCAAAGAGATCGCCCGCAAGGTCTTCGGCGACAGGCCTTTGGAGCTTTCGATGAGCGTGAAGGTGCCTTACACCAAAGGCGAGATAACTGCCGAGGCCTATGACTCCGAGGGCAGAATGACAGCCCGGGATCGTGTGTGCAGCTTCGGCAGCGCCTGCTCGCTCGAGCTTGTGCCGGAAAGGTCAGCTGTGCCTGCGGGCTCCGAGGAGCTTATCTTCCTTGACATCATCGCAAGGGACGGCGATGGCAATTTTGTTGCCAACGCCCGTGACCGCGTGACTGTTACCGTCAGCGGCGCAGGAAGGCTCGTCGGCCTCGACAACGGCGACTCCACCGACTACGAGCAGTACAAGGGCACGTCCCGCAGGCTGTTTTCGGGCAGGCTGCTTGCGATCATCGCCCCGAGAGCCGAAGCAGGCCCGATAGATGTGAAGGTCGCTTCGCCCTCACTGGGAGAGCAGCACATCACCCTCACCGCCGAGGAGATTCCCGAGCTGAGGGTCGAGGGCATAAGCTTTATTGCTGAAAACAGCGAGAGGCCGCTGGACTGCGCTTCTCCCGAGAGGGACATTCCCGCGAGGAAGATCGAGCTTTCGGCAGAAGAAAGAAGCTTTGCTCCCGACCGCAGAAAAATTCGGGTCGGCGTCAGGCTGCTGCCCGAAAACACGACCTATACCGAGCTTGAATACAGGATAGTTACTGCCGCAGGCATCACGACGCCGCTTGCAAGGATCACAGAGCGGGACGAGGACGGCGTGACCGTTGAAGCACTCGGCGACGGCGAATTTTTCCTGCGGGCAGTAAGCCGCTGCGGGACAGAGAAGATACGCCTGATCTCGCAGCTGCGCCTGACCGCCGAAGGGCTCGGCAGCGCCTTCATCGACCCTTACGAGTTCGTTGCGGGCGGGCTTTACAGCATCAGCGGGGGAGAGGTCACAGACGGCATCAAGCACGGAGCAGCCATCGGCAGAGGCGGCGGCTGGTTCGGCTTCGAGAACGTTGACTTCGGAGAACTCGGCAGCGACACCGTGGCCCTACCGCTCTTCGCAAATTACAACACCCCTGTCGGGATTCGCATCTACGACGGCAGCCCCGACGAGGGCGGCGAGCTGCTCGGGGATTTCGTCTACGACATAAAGCCCAAGTGGCTGACCTATCAGCCCAAGACCTACAGGCTCGGCAAGCTGCTGCGCGGGGTACACACCCTTGTGATACAGTCGGACATGAGCTACGATGTGCAGGGTTTTGTGTTTGAGCGCAGAAGACGCGAGACCGCCGAGCTTTCGGCTCTCGAAGCCGTGAACATCTACGGCGACAGCTTCACGGTCGGCGAGGACGCCGTGACGGGCATCGGCAACAACGTGACCATAGACCTCGGAGAATTCAGCTTTGACAAGCCGCCCGAGAGGGTAATCATCACGGGAAGGTCGAAGCTGCCCGTAAACAGCATCCACCTGCAATGCGAGACCGACGACACCCGCCGCTGGCTGCTCGAATTCGAGGGCTGCGAGGACTACACCTCTCGCGCTTTCCCGATAGAGGGCATGGACCTGAAGTGCAGGCTGTCCCTGTTCTTCCTGCCCGGCTGCGACTTTGACCTGAAGTCCGTAAGATTTGAATAGTCAAAACAGGCTGCTGTTCCGCGAAAGCGCAGCGGCCTGTAAATTTGTTAATAATTTGTAAATCTTGAGCATATTATTGTCAAGGACTGCGGTTTGTGGTATAATTTATTTGTATATCTTAGTATTTCGGTAGGTGATAACAATGTCGAAGGAGCGCAGCACGATCGGTCTTCTGGTCGCTAACATAACCGACCCCTACAGTCGGGATATATCCAAGGGCGCTATGGCCGCAGCAGAAGAGCTGGGGCTTGATCTTGTTATATTCCCCGGGAAATATGTGGGCATCGAGAGCCGCTATGAGGAGCTTGACACAAGATACGAGTACCAGTACAACGTCCTGTTCGACTATGCCGCCTATGCAAAGCTTGACTATGTGATCGCGGCTGTGGGCTCGATCGGCTTTGCCCTCGGCGACGAGCAGAAGCGTCAGTTCCTTGAGCCCTTCCGCGGAACGCCCGTGCTTTGCCTTTCTTCAAGGCTCGAAGGCTATGACTGCCTGATGTACGACAACAGCATCGGCGTCGCCTCCGCTATGGATTATCTGATAAAACACGGCTGCCGCCGCATCGGTATAATGGCAGGCAACATCAACAATCCCGATTGCGCCGAGAGGCTTGCGGAATACAAGGCCTCGCTTGAACGCGCAAGGATAGAATATGACCCGCTGCTCGTGACCGAGTGTGATCTCGGCTTCGAGGCTGCTCCTGCGGCTCGTGCGCTGCTTGAGCGCTGCCCCGATATGGACGCCTGCTTCTGCGTCAACGACTATATCGCGGAGCAGATGTGCAGCGTTATAAAAAGCTCGGGCCGTGAGGTGGGGCGCGACATTGCCGTAGTTGGCTTTGATGACACGCCGATGGCAAGCCTGATGAGGCCGCCGCTGGCTTCTGTCAAGGCCGATGCAGAGCTTCTCGGCAGGCGGGCAGTGCTTAAAGCATATAATTATCTTAACTCTGTTCCCGACCACAGCAGCCTGCTCCCCACAAGGTTCATACCGCGCAATTCGTGCTTTTCGGGAAGAGACGAGATCTCGGCAGCGAGGAAGCCTCACGAGGACGGTGAGAACTCCGTGAAGCGCCGCTTTGCCGCTTACGCAAACGAGATGTGCGAGGACGCCGCTGCCGCTCAGAGGCTGCTCGACACCCTCTGGGACGTTTACAGCAGGGTCTATTCCTGCTTTGAGGGCAGGCCAGACCGCAGAGATATTGAAGAGGCTCACGCGGTCATCGAGTCACTGCTCCACAGCGAATACGCCGAGATCATCGGGCGCGTCGGGCTTTTCGGCATCGTCAGTGTGATGCTGATGCACGTTGCCCGCAGCTGCGAGGAGGACAGCATAATATTGCTCGAGCGGCTGCAATCCGAGCTTTCGGCCGAGAGGTACGAGGGCGGCGATCCCGCCGAGAATTACGCCTACCGCACCCATCAGGACAATATATTCATCAGAGATGCGCTGATGTTCACGGGCAGCTTCGAGGGCAGCTATGCAAAGATATTAAAGCGCCTCACGGACATCGGCTGCGACACGTCATACATAGTGACGCTTGACGAGCCTGTGACCATGCGCGCGGGGCAGCACCTCTCGCGCAGCCTGAATTTCAATTTCAGATCCTACGCCTACGGCGCCGAGACCTACAACGTCCCGAGTGACAGCAGGCGCATCACGCTCGATCGGCTGTTCCGTGACAGTCGGCTTGCGGGCAACAGGCGGCATACGTTCATCATCGCCGACCTTTACACCGCCTCGCAGCAGTACGGCTTTGCGGTGCTCGAGCCTCACGACGAGAAGTTCTTTGACGAGCTCGAGCTCGTGACCTATCAGCTCTCCTCGGCGGTCAGGACGCTGGATATAATCAAGAGGCAGGAAGAGCTGATGGACGAACTGAACACCAAGAACCTTGCTCTCGAGAGCCTCTCGCGGATCGACGAGCTTACGGGAGTGCTGAACAGGCGCGGATTCTTCACTGCGGCGGAGGAGCTTATCCGCGAAAGCAGCGACGGCAGGTTCTTTGTCAGCTACGCCGATATGGATGACCTTAAAGGCGTTAACGATAACTACGGACACTCCGAGGGCGACACGGGCATCTGCAAGGTCGCCGAGTGCATGAGGGTGATGTTCGGCGAGCAGGCACTTATCGGCAGG
>CAMNBY010000030.1 GCA_946533615.1 uncultured Clostridia bacterium | reverse complement strand
CCGCGCCTGCGAGCAGCTCGGCCTTGACCCGAGAGAATGTGTCGCGCTCGAGGACTCGCCGAACGGCGTGATCTCGGCAGCGGTCGCACATCTCAATGTGATAATGATACCCGACCTTACACAGCCTTCAAGGGACATCCTGCCGCTGACCTATGCGGTCTGCGAAACGCTGGACAAGGCGGGGGACGTGATATTCGGTGAAACATACACAAGCGAAAGGACAGGCAAATGAAAGATCTCTCGGAGCTGAGAAGCGGCATAAACAAGATAGACAAACAGATCGAGCAGCTGTTCAAGGAGCGCATGGAGCTCTGCGTGCAGGTCGCCGAGTACAAAAAGCGCAACGACCTTGAGATATTCCAGAGCGGCCGCGAGAACGAGATACTCGAACGGGTGAAAAACGATATGCCCGAGTGGCTTGGCGGCGGCTCGCAGGTGCTTTTCTCCACGCTGATGGATATTTCAAAGCTGCTGCAATACCAGCGCGTCTTTGCAGAGCGCGAGGAGATAGCCCACTCGCTCCTTGACCTCACAAAGCCCGCAAAAGCGGCCGTCCCGGGCATAAGCGGAAGCTATTCCCACCTTGCCTGCGGCAGGTTCTCCGAGGCGCTGGAGCCTGTGTTCTATGACAGCTTCCGCAAGGTCTTCAAGGCCGTCGAGAGCGGCGAGTGCAGCCTTGGCGTCGTCCCGATAGAGAACTCCACCGCGGGCTCCGTGGCTCAGACCTACGAGCTTTTGAAGGAGTACGACCTGAAGATCTGCGCTACCACAAAGCTTGCCATATCGCACTGCCTTGCGGCTCGTCCCGGACTCACCGAGCAGGACATCACCACCGTCTGCTCGCACGAGCAGGCGCTGATGCAGTGCTCAAGGTTTATCCACTCGGGGGGCTACGCGACACGCACAGCCAAGAACACCTCGCTTGCGGCCGAGCTTGCGGCAAATACGGACGAGCCTGTCGCGGCCATCTGCTCCGAGAAATGTGCGCAGGAGCAGGGACTTGCCGTGCTCAGGCGTGACATCGCCGACGCACGCAGGAACGCCACCCGCTTTATCCTGATCTCAAAGGAGACCCTCTGCCCCGAGGGCGCCGACACGATCTCGGTATCTCTTGCGCTGCCGCACAGAAGGGCAGCACTCTACAGCCTGCTCACAAAGTTCTCGGCGGCAGGCCTTAACCTTACGATGATCGAATCGCGCCCGATCGCAGATACTGATTTCGACGCGGTGTTCTATCTGGACTTCGAGGGCTCGCTCAACTCGCCGCAGGTCGTAAAGCTTATCGACGAGCTGAAATACGAGCTGTCCTATTTCAAATTCCTCGGCAACTACAAGCTGGTGTGAGGCCGCGAGCCTCTGCCCGAGATAAAACGAAAAAGAACAAAGAACAACAAAAGAAAACAAGAGGAGCAATTATGTCAGACAGGATAAAACAGATATTGCTGACGCCGCCTGCGGCAGTCCTGATGGGCGCTTTGTGCGGTCTGCTTGCACGTTTTGCCGAGTACCGCGATTCGTTTTTGGAGGACGTTACCTCGCGGGTCATGCTCTGGGTGGTCGTCTGTGTGCTGGTGACTCTGCTCAGCAGCTCGAAGCGCCAGGCCGAGACCTTTGTCGCGTTCTTTGCGGTGCCAATGATAGCCGCGAACCTCGGCCTATGGTATTATCTTGCGCATACAACGGACTACGCGCCGCCTACGGTGGTGCGGCTGGTCTGCTGGATAGTTTTCGGCCTGCTCTCGCCGCTGTTCGCCTCGGGAGTATATATGTGCAGGCACCACAGCCTTTTCTCGATACTTATGCAGCCTGCGATACTTATTCTACCGCTGCTCGTGACGCTTATCGCCTTCCGCAGCATCTGCATCGCGGACATCCTGTTCGCCGCCGTCCTTGCATATCTGATCTATTTCAAAAAGCTCGGACAGGAATAGCAATGCACAATTCACAATGCACAATGCACAATTGGATTTGAGAGTTGATAGTTGAGAGTTGATAATTATTGGGAAACGCAGCGTTGCGGGAGAAAAATCCGCCGAAGGCGTCACCGCTCATTATCAATTATCAATTTCTTTCCTCCCGCACAACCCGACAGCGGGCACTATCCTCTTACACAATTCCATCTGACCCCCACCGTATCGCGAGGTAGCCCCCGCACATTACACAGTTGTGAGGCGGCTTGCCGCCGCTCACGCGACATAAAAAAATAAAAAAGGGCAGTAAAGATGCACAGTTATCTTTACTACCCTTTTTTGATATAATGCTGTTAGTTGTTTTCAGATCTTGATAAGAACGAAGTATTCGCCGCTCTCTTCTTTTTTGAAGTCCTTGATCGCCCAGCCGCATTCGAGCAGAGCGTTAAGCTTTTTGATGCGGTCAAAGCGGTCCATGTCAGGAGCAGGAAGCTCCTTGCCGTTGTTCATGTTTCTCGAAATGTAAAAGATCTTCTGCATAAGAGATTCCCCCTTTCAAAACTCCGACAGCTCGGTCTATAGATATATTATACCACAGACTTTCGGAAATTGCAAGCCCAAAAGGGAGATTTTTTGTACTTTTTCAAAAAATATTTGATAATTGCCGTGTATCGGCAGCCCGCCGGGGCGCTAAGTGTCGTGGCAGGGGGGCGGATTTTCGGGGTTTTCGGCACTATATGTCGGCGGCTGCCGGTTCTCGTACCTCTCGCCGATGTCAAGAGCCGCCGCAAGCACTGTCATAAGCTTTTTCATGCCGCACCTCATTTGTCATAGATGCTTTTTATCACCCTTGCAGGGTCGCCGACGGCGATCATGTTCTCGGGAACGTCCTTCGTCACCACCGAGCCTGCGCCTATCACTGCGTTGTCGCCGATCGTGACCCCGGGCAGTATCACGCTGCCCGAGCCTATCCAGACGCCCTTGCCGATGTGTACGGGCGAGGGGATAAGATCGCAGCGCTCCTCGGGCAGCAGGCCGTGGTTGAGGGTCGCGATCACGGTGTTGTGGCCTATCAGGCAGCCGTCCCCGATGAAGATGCCGCCCTGATCCTGAAACTTGCAGCCTGCGTTGATGAACACGCCGCGGCCGAGG
>CAMNBY010000029.1 GCA_946533615.1 uncultured Clostridia bacterium | reverse complement strand
AAACTTTCGGCACCCCTTGAGGGGTCAAGCCAGTACCAGCCCCTTTTAGGGGCAGAGCAAACCACCACTTTAGTGGTGGTTATGATTCCGCCGCGTGAGCGGCGGCAAGCCGCCTCACAACTGTGTGATGTGCGGGGGCTCCCTCGCGATACGGTGGCACTCAGAAGACCTTAAGAAGGGAAGACCATACGCAAAATTTGCGTTTCCCATTTTTGCGCTTGCGTTTTCGGGGACGTTCCCTTCTTGTGGTCTCCCCCTCGCAGAGCGCCGCAGTCTCCCTCAAAAAGCGCCGCAAAACCGTTTGACAACACGCACATTTCGTGGTATAATATAATTTCAGAACAAGCTTAAACTGAAGATCGAATCAACTATCCACTCAAATTGTGAATTGTGCATTGTGAATTGTGCATTGTGCATTGTGCATTGTGCATTGTGCATTGACAGAATTGTGCATTGAACAGCAAGCCCCGCGCTGCACGCGCAGGGAAGATGCGGAAATGCATCTCCCCCGTTCGGGGAGAGCATTTGCCGCCGATAATTGTGCATTGTGCATTGTGAATTGTGCATTGAAAGGAGGGAGCCCCGTGAGTTTAAGAAAAAAATACCGCTCGAAGTCGGCGGCAAGGTTTGAAAGACGAGCAAAGGCAGCGGCTGCTTCAACTGCGGGCGTTATCACTGCCTGCGCCGCGATAATCGCGTCGGGCTACCTCTATTACGCCGCCTATTATTCCGCAGGCTGGCACACCCACAAGGAAGGCACCTACTATATCCTTGCCGAGGACGGCAAACGCGCCACGGGCTTCAGGACGATCAACAACACCACCTACCTCTTCGACGAGGACGGCATAATGCTCACGGGCTGGCAGGAGTACGAGGGCGGAACGTATTACCTTGACGCCTCGGGCGTGCTGCAAAAGGGCAGAGTCACCATCGACGGCGAGGAGTACTACCTTGCCGATGACTCGGGGCTGTTCCGCACAGGCTTGCAGGACTTCAACGGCGCCGAGTATTACTTCGACGATCACGGCTTCCCGGGCAACGGCTTTACGGCGCTTGACGGCGACAGCTACTACTATGACCCCGAGGGCAAAAAGATCACGGGCTGGGCGCAGATAAACGACGTCCAGTATTACTTCACCTCGAGCGGCGAGATGGCGACGGGCTTTTATCAGATCGACGGCAACACCTACTATTTTGCGCAGGACGGCCATATGCTCACGGGCAGCCAGCTGATCGACGGCGAGGAGTATCTGTTCTCGGACAACGGCGTGATGTTCACGGGCTGGATGAAGGACGGCGACTACTTCCTTTACGCCGACGAGGAAACAGGCCGCTTCGCCACGGGCTTCAAGACCATCGGCGACTACACATATTATTTTGACGGCAAGTATCACATGGTCAAGGACTGGCAGTTCATCGGCGACAAGATCTATCACTTCACCGAGAACGGCATCATGGACAAGGGCTGGTTCCTCGAGGACGGAGATAAATACTACTTCGGCGACGACGGCGCGGCCTACACGGGCTGGCACGAGATCGACGGCATCGACTACAGCTTTGATGACGAGGGCAAGATCACCACGGGCTGGAAGAAGAACAAGAAGAAGGACACCTACTACTACTTCGGCAAGGACGGCGTTGTTCACGAGGGCTTCCTTGACGACGAGGACGGCGTTTATTACTTCGACCCCGACACCCACAAGGCCATCAAGGGCTGGCTGAAGGTTTACGAATACGGCAAGAAGGAAAAGGCGCTCGTAAAGCAGTACAAGGCCGACATGAAGCTCCTCGACAAGTACGACAAGGAGCAGAAGGGCAAGGACGTCGAGTATACCGAGGACGAGCAGAAGCGCCTTAACGACGTTGTAAATCAGGCAAGCTACGGCTATCCGCAGACCGAACGCGCCGCCTACAAGGCGCTTGGCAAGGACATCTACCAGCAGCTCTACTTCGACGACGACCACCTGATGGTGCGCGGCTTCAAGGACTTCGAGGGCTTCACGTTCTACTTTGACGACGAAACGGGCGTCAAGGCTCTGGGCTGGAAGGACATCGAGGACGAGCGCTACTACTTCGGCGCTTCGGGCGTGAGGGCAACGGGCACCGTGAATATCGGCGACGAGACCTGGTACTTCCTCGGCGACGGCAGGCTCTGCAAGGGTCTGATGGACACGGGCGGCTATATCAAATACGGCATAAGCGACGGCAAAGCCGAGAACCAGTGGCTCACCGAGGAGTTCAAGACCGTTGACGGCGACACCTACTACTTTGACCAAAACGGCAACGCCGTAACGGGAGATCAGGAGATAGACGGAAAGAAGTATTACTTTGACGACAGCGGCGTGCTTATCATCGGCATCGCCGAGGACGGCAAGGATCTCTACTACAGCACGAAAAAGGGCTGCCGCACCAACGCGTGGATAAACACCGACGACGGCGACACCTACCGCTTCGGCGAGGACGGCAAGGCTCTCACGGGCTGGCAGGACATCGACGGCGTGACCTATTACTTTGACGAGGACCACAAGATGCAGAACGGCTGGCAGGAGATCGAC
>CAMNBY010000028.1 GCA_946533615.1 uncultured Clostridia bacterium | reverse complement strand
ACTCTCTGCTATCTGAAGGATGTTAACTGCATCGGTGCCTGCCGTATCTGCGTTGTTGAGGCAACAGGCGCAAGAGGTCTTGTGGCCGCCTGCGTTTACCCCGTAGCCGAGGGCATGGAGGTACAGACCAATACTCCCAAGGTAAGAGAGTCCAGAAAGACCACACTTGAGCTTCTCCTCTCTAACCACGACAGAAAGTGCCTCTCCTGCGTAAGAAGCACAGACTGCGAGCTTCAGAGGCTTGCTCACGCTTACGGCGCAGACGAGGACAGATTCCAGGCAGAGGAAATGAATAAGCCTATCGACGATTCCTCCGCTTATATCGTAAGAGATAACAACAAGTGCATCAACTGCATGAGATGCGTTGCTGCCTGCAAGAATATGCAGAGCATATCCGTTATCGGACCTATCCAGAGAGGCTTCAACACCCACGTTGGCTGCGCATTCGACGCTCCCCTCGGCGAGTCGCCCTGCGTTGGCTGCGGCCAGTGTATCGTTGCCTGTCCTGTCGGCGCTCTTACCGAAAAGGACAACACTCAGAAGGTCTGGGACGCTATCGCAGATCCCGAGAAGGAAGTTGTATTCTTTACCGCTCCTTCTATCCGCGCAACTCTCGGCGAGGCCTTCGGCAATCCCGTCGGCACCAACGTTGAGGGCAAGATGATCGCAGGTATCAGACACATCGGCGCAGACAAGGTGTTCAACATGGACGTTACCGCCGACCTCACCATCATGGAGGAGTCCAACGAGCTGATCGAGAGGATACAGCAGGGCGGCACAATGCCTATGTTCACCTCCTGCTGCCCCGGTTGGGTCAAGTTCTGCGAGCACTACTATCCTGAGTTCCTGCCCCACCTCTCGAGCTGCAAGAGCCCGCAGCAGATGTTCGGCGCAGTTCTCAAGAGCTATTACTGCCAGAAGAACAACATCGACCCCAACAAGCTGTTCGTTGTCAGCGTTATCCCCTGCACCGCAAAGAAGTTTGAGGTAACAAGAGAAGAGCAGAGAACAGGCGAGTATGACGATGTTGATGTTGCACTCACCACAAGAGAGCTTGCAAGAATGATAAAGCGCGCAGGCCTCGACTTCAACGCTCTGCCCGACGAGGAGTTTGATAACCCCTTCGAGACAGCTACAGGCGCAGGCGCTATCTTCGGCGCTACCGGCGGCGTTATGGAGGCTGCTCTCCGTACCGCAGCTTACAAGCTTGACGGCAAGTCCGAAGCCCTCGTATTCAACGAGGTAAGAGGCACCAAGGGCATCAAGGAAGCCGAGTATACCGTTGGCGGCGTTACCGTAAAGGTCGCTGTTGCTTCGGGTCTTGCAAACGCAAGAAAGATCATCGAGCAGATCAACTCCGGAGAGAAGGACTACCAGTTCGTTGAGATCATGGCCTGCCCCGGCGGCTGCATCAACGGCGGCGGTCAGCCCTATCAGCCCGATACCGTCCGCAACAACGTTGACCTCAAGGCCCTCAGAGCTAAGGCTCTGTATGACCTCGACGACAACCTTGAGCTGAGAAAGAGCCACGAGAGCCCCGTTATGGATCTGCTCTACAACGACTTCTTCGAGACTCCAGGTTCCCACGTTGCCCACAAGTATCTGCATACTCCGTATGTCAAGAGAGGCCACTAAGGACCAAAAAACCGCATGACCCCAAAAGGAGAGCTTCGGCTCTCCTTTTTTTGTGCAAAAGCATTAACAGCGCCACCTCGTATTGGTCGAAATAGGTAATAAAAATGCTTGCATTTTATTTAAAATAATGTTATAATAAACGAGGTATAATATTTAGAATGGAGATAATAGTTTGGTAAGCAGTAAAATAAAAAAACTGGCCGAGAACCGCAAGGTCCTCTTCCTGCTTTTCGCCGTGTTCTTCTTTGCAATGGCAAACGGCTTCTCCCTGCTGGGCGAGTACGCCGTTAACGAAGAGGATTACCGCAAGTGGTTCGTGCTCGGCATGATACCCGCAGGCCTGCTGATGATCTTTGCAGGCATACTGGCTGTGAGAGCCTACAGAAAGCTCGAAAAGCCCATAAAGCTCCAGCCGTGGATCGCCGCGATGCTGGCAGCGCTCCAGGTCTACACCGTTAGCGAGACCTGCATGAGGACCGTGGTCTTCAAGATCTACCCGATATACTTCCTGATGGGCTACGCCATGTACGCCGTGCCGTTCCTGCTCGGCGTCGCGATCTTCAAAAAGCCGAAGATCTGGATCTGCGTTATGGAGGTGGCCTTCACCTTCTACGGAGTGGCACAGTTCTATATCCAGAAGTTCCGCGGCTCGCCCATCAAGTTCACCGACCTGATGAACATAGGCAGCGCCCTCGAGGTCACCGAGGAATACAAGCTGACCGCGGAGTTTGCCGTTATTTCGGCAGCTATCCAGCTGGGGCTCATGCTGTTCCTGCTGATCCGCTGCGAGCTTGTCACCGAGGGCTGGAAGCCGAGAGTCGTTTCTGTGGGCTCGTCTGTGGTGGCGGCTGTGCTGTTCGTGGTCATCACCAACTACACCTATAACTGGGGCATCAAGAACAGAGTCATCTGCCTCAACTTCTCCGCCGCCGAGGAGACGCGGACCTCCCGCAGCGTCGGCAACCTGCTGATGTTCTACTATGACGGCATTTTTAACCGCGTTCAGGAGCCCGATGACTACTCCACCGAAAAAGCCGAGTCGATCATCGACGCCTACACCCCCCTGTCCGACACCGAGGAGAAGCCGATAATCGTTGCGATACTCAACGAGAGCTTCTCGGACTTCTCGCACATCGCCGAGTTCAACACCGACGGCGACTACCTGCCCACCTGGCACGGCCTTACCGAAAACACCGTCAAGGGCTACGTCACTGTTTCGGCCTACGGCGGCTACACCTGCAACTCCGAGTACGAGTACCTGACGGGCAACTCGATGTACTTCCTGCCGCTGGGCTCGGCCGCATATACCAACTACTTCCACGAGAAGCAGGACAGCATCGTCTCAACGCTGAACGATCTTGACTTTGAGACTGTTGCCGTAACGCCCTGCCGCAGAGGCCTCTGGGAGATCAGCAGGGTCTATCCCCTGCTGGGCTTCGACACCATGTACTTCGAGGACAACATCGACCTGACCTCTGACCTGAAATACAACCGCCAACCCGCTGACGAGGTGGTATTCGACAAGGTCGTGGAGCTTGCCGAGAAGCGCGACAAGTCCAAGGGAACCTTCTACTGGGTAACGACCATGCAGAACCACGCCCCCTATGTCGTTGACGTTGACGGCGGCGTGAAGCTTACGGACATCAAGGACACGGAAGCCGAGCGCTATCTGAACTCCATCAAGCTCAGCGACGAGGGCGTCGGCAAGATGATAGAGAAATTCAAGAACTTCGACGAGCACGTTGTAGTCGTGATGTTCGGCGACCACTATCCGCACATCGCTTCCTTTGCCGAGGAGCTCTATGACGGCCCTCTGGCAGACCTTAACGTGGAGGACTACTCCCGCATACACCAGACGCCCTTCTTTATCTGGTCGAACA
>CAMNBY010000027.1 GCA_946533615.1 uncultured Clostridia bacterium | reverse complement strand
GGAGGTGGTATAATTACTGGTGTCGATGCCTAATATCTCAGCCATTCTCGTTCTCGCTCAGCTGTTTTGAGAACGAGCCAAGCACGCCGTTGATAAACGCGATGTCCTGCTCGTAGGCATATTTTTCCGCAAGCATCACGGCCTCGCTGATGGCAACGTTCACGGGGACCTTATCGTCGTAAAGCGCCTCATAGATCGCAAGCCTTAAAATAGCAAGGTTGATCTTGGGTATTCTTGAAACAGCACGCTTGTTGCTGTACTTTGCGATATAGCCGTCAAGCTCCTCGCTTTTTTCGATGATACCGCGGACGGCGTTTTTGACCTCGTCGTTGAGTATTATATTTTCGATCTCCTTTGCGTTGTCGAAAAGCTCCTCGGGGGTGTCGTCCCTGAAAAGCGCTTCAAAGGTTATAACAAAGGCAGA
Organism: uncultured Clostridia bacterium; assembly: GCA_946533615.1. Lineage (GTDB taxonomy): Bacteria > Bacillota > Clostridia > Oscillospirales > Ruminococcaceae > FB2012. The sequence continues at coordinate 5,683 of CAMNBY010000027.1, read as the reverse complement.
TTCCCTGACATCTCTTCTTTTTGCTGCCACTTAAACACATCCTTAAAAATTCTATATAACGCACCAAAAGCTCCCGAGGGGCTCGGGAGCCTGTTTTTTATTCGGCTGCTTCCTCGCAGTCAGCGATGTTTACATTCACCTTTGTTACCGTGAGGTTGAGCATATTCTGCACCGAGCTCTTGATCTTGTCCTGAACGTTCTCGGCGGTGGCGACTGCCTTGGCGTCGCTCTTGATGATGATGCCCACCGTGATCTCGAGCACGTCGCCGACAAGCTCTGTTTTGATGTCGGACTTTCTCTTGTCCTTCATCACTGTCTTGATGGGGTTCTTCTTGGCCTTGGCGATGCCTGCAACGCCATCGACCTCCATTACCGCGTTGGAGATTATCTCAGCGATAACGTCGTCACTTACCTTGAGCGAGCTGTTTATTACTGTTTCTGTTTCGTTCATGATATAGCCTCCCTATAAGAATTATCGTCAAATAAATTTCCTGTTATTGCCAATTATACATGAATTTTGCTCATATATTCATTATTATAGCATAAAAATTAAAAATGTACAAGTCTTTTGACGATTTTTTCTGCCGCAGGGAGAGATTTTTTTATTTGACGTCGAAGATGCGGATATTCTCGTTGGCTACGCTGACCTCGCCGAGGAGTATGTCCTTGATCTGGGCGGCCTCGCTGTCGATGAGGCCGTCGGGGCATTTGACGACGATGTTTGCGCTCTCGCCGTCAAGGTAGACGACGCAGTCCTCGAAGCCTGCTGCTTTGATAAGGCTCTCGATCTTGCTTTCCGACTCGATTAGGCCGCTCATGGCAGAGGCCTCCTGAGAGGCTTTGGCCTTCTCCTCCTCGGAGGCATCGCCGCCTGTCATTATGAGCTGAAGGGTCTGGGCGGCCTTGTCGCGGGAGGTCATACGGTCGATACGCGCCTGGGCGAAATAGTCGTCCGGGGCCTCGACGTTGACAAGCTGGGCATCGCCGTAGTTGACGCTGCGGGTCTCGACCTTGTCGGTGGTCTTGATCTCGCCGCTCTTCGACGAGAGGGCGTAGTTGGTATAGACCACGACGCCGAGCATCAGCGTCAGGCCTGCGAGGGCTATCTGTTTCTTTCCGATTATCATTGTTGGCTTTCTCATTTTCATTACCTCCGGGTCTCAACACATATTTTACTTGTCGGCAGATCAAGCGCTGCCGACACCGCATTGATAACTCTTTCCCTGACCGAGGGGACATCAGCGCCGTCGCAGACGATCAGTGCTCCGCTGAATCTCGGCGCGAGCACCCTGACCAGCACAGGCTGCTTGTCGGAGCTTCCGCCGACCGTCACGAGCTTGGAGTCTGATTGCGAGCTTTGCTTGCCGTCGGCGGCTGTGGCAGAGCCCGAGACATCGGCGGCGTAGACGTATTCCTCGCTGCCCTCGCAGGTGAGCATTACCTCTGCCCTGCCTGCGCCCTGTATATCGGAGATCATTTCGGCCAGCCGCTGCTGAGTGGCTGTTATGTATCGGTCGGCGTCCGAGAGCTGCGGGAGGGGCTGTTCGGTCTGCGCCTTGTCCTTCTTTGAGCTCTCGGGCAGGATCAACAGAAGAAGCACCCCGACACAGAGGGCTGCCGCCAGGGCTCCGCGGTATTTTTTGTCCGTCAGCTTTTTAAGGATATTCGCTTTCATCGGTGCTCTCCACGTTTTCGGGGTGGACGGTGATGCAGCTGTCGGGCAGCAGCTCACGCAGGCAGGCTTCGATCTCGGCACATTCGGTCTCGGGGGCTGTGGCCTCTGCCTTGTCTATCACTATATTATCATATTCATCCACCGTACAGGTTATGCCGATATTTTTCACTGAATATCCCCTTTCTTTCAGAAGCTTGTCGAGCTCTGCGGCGACGGCACGTTCTGTATCCGAAATGTATCTGCCGTCAAGGAGCAGATCGAGGTTTGAGTCGGTGGTGTTTTCGGCAGGTGCTGAGAATTGCAGCTCCTCGCCATCATACTCGGGAAAAGCGGACATCGCCGAGAGCACCGCCGCAAGCGAAACGGTGATGCTTATTATACGCTTATACGATTCCTTTGCGGCAAGGGAGCGGAAGATCATGCCGACGATAGAGACCGAGCAGAGCGTTATTATAAACCTGTTTATTCCCATAGCGACCTCACGTTTTTACCGTGAAGGCCAGCATACAGCCTGTGGCGATCACGAACATCATCGAAAAGCAGACCAGCACACCGATCATCAGGGAAAGCACGGAGCCGAGGCTTTCGAGCAGGGCGGCGCTTCGTCTCTGTCCAAGCACCTCGCAGCCGAGCCGCCCGAGCGAGAGCGTTAACCTGACCGCGAGCATCGAGATCAGGGGCGGCAGGACAGCTGCGGCGATCAGGACGATACCAACTGCGCCGACGCTCGTTCTTATGACCGAGAGGCTCTGCTTGACGGTGCCGTAGCTTTCGGAGACAGCGCCGCCAATGACGGGAATGAAGCTTGAAGCGGCAAAACGTATGCCTCGGGCACGCATTGTATCTGCGGCGGCAGCGACGCTGCCCGTCACTGCCATATAGCCTGTGAATATCATCATAAAGGCAGACATGGCGACGGTGACGATGCGCTTGGCGGTGCCTGCTGCGGCTCCGAGGTTCAGTGTACTGTCGGCGGCACCTGCGACAGATAGCGCTATAAGCACGCTGACGGCAGGGAAAAGCAGCTTATCCACTATTATCGCTATCAGCTGGCAGAGGAAGATCGTGGAGGTATAAAAGCTTCCGCCCGAAGCGGCGTTTCCCGATGCAGCCGAGACACTGGAACAGACAGGCAGATATGAAAGCATAAAAGCCGTGAGCGTGTCGAGGGTGGTTCGGCAGAGGGTGAGGCAGGCGCTGAGGCTCGCATATACGGCTGTTGCGATGAAGAGCACAGCTGTATTGTCAACTATCACGCCGAAGCGGCTGTCGGAGGCAAACGACGAAGCCACGGCACAGAGGATCGCTGCGGCGATGATCCTTCCGAGGAGCGCCCGCTGCGAAAGGAAGCTTAAAGAGAACTGTCCGCGCAGGTCCGATAGTATGTCCGAGGGCGAAAGCTTGGCTATGCCGTCGGGGTCTGAGACGGAGATGCGATGTTCCTCGAGGTAGTCTGCTGTGCCGTCGGGAGCCATGTTTTTTAGCGAGGTGTCGATATTGTCGGCGACGTCCCGAGCGCTGCTCTCCTCGGCAGAGGCAGGGAGCGCAAAGCCGAGAGCCAGGCAGCAGGAGGCTGTGAGCGGCAAAAGCAGCATTAACAAAAAGCGGAAAAATCTCATATCAGCAAGCCCTCGATCATTGTTATCACGGCACCGAAAAGCGGCAGAGCGTTCAGGAGAAGCGCTGCCCTTGCGGCGAGGTCTATCTGTGAGGCAAGGGCTCTTTCGCCTGCGTCTGCGCAGAGGTCGAAGGAGAGCTGAGAGACTATACAGATTGCAGCCGACCGAAGCAGGATACCGAGGCTTTCATCGGAGAAGCCCGTGGCTTCGGTAATGCGGGTGAGCTCGGAGATAATATCAGAGAGGCTGCCCGAGATCCTGATGAAGACGGAAGCGGCGGCAAAAATTATCATGGCGGTCTTTATCTCGCGGCTGTCGTGCAGAAGCTGCGCCGCAAGACAGGTCGCCACCACTGCCGCACAGATCGCGAATATGCTCACAGCTCGAAGACGGTCTTGATGGTGTCGAAGAGCTCGCCGACCTTTCCGACTATCATCATAAGCACCACGATAAGCCCCGCGAGGGTCATCATCGTGGCCTGCTCGTCGCGCTCGGCACGTTTCAGGAGCTGTCCGAGGACCGCAACTATCATGCCGATGGCGGCTATCTTGAAAACAAGGTCGATCTCCATTTTATCACCTCAAAATGTTAGCGCTGCAAGAAAGATACCGCCCAGCAGACCAAGAGCCCGATAGAGCCTGCATTTCTTCATCTCGTCCTCTCGGGAGATGGTCTCAAAGCGGGCGAAGTCCGAGCGGGCGCGTTTTATGATCGCAAGCTGGCCCTCCTCGTCAGTAGTTCCGAGCGAGGACAGCAGGGAGTCGAGCGCCTGTTTCTCGGGCGGCCTGAGAAGCGCGGGAGAAGCATCAGCGCCGCCGAAGCTTTCTCTAAGCAGGTCAAGGTCGGGGTTCTCGGTGACGAAGCGCCGAAGGTCTGCGACGGTGCTTTTTTGGTATCTAATCATTATCTCAAAGCTGTCGAGTGCCGAGCAGATCTGCTTCATCAGGCGGGTGCGGAGTCTTAGTTCAAGGGCGAAGCCTTCGCCGATCAATGCACAGACGGCTATTACCAAAACACATAGTGCGGCTCTTATCATAGCTTTTTGGAAAGGACTGCGGTGTCGATTATCTGTCCCGTCATGCAGCCTGTCCCGAGGAGGGCTGCACGATCGAAGGCGCCGAGCTTTATGAGGCGGGAGACAGCATCGCGGCGCTTTGAGCCTGCTATCGAAGCTGCGTGGCAGGTAGCGATTAGCCTTACGCCTGAATCAAGGGCGTACATATAGGCGTCAAGCTCCTTCTTCGAGCCGATCTCGTCGCAGACGATGGCCTCTGGAGACATTGTTCTTACGGCGATCTCGATAGCGGCGGCCTTATCGTAGGAAGTGAAAACATCGCTGTGGAGGCCGACGGCGCAGGCGGCTTCGCCTTTTTCGACGGCGGCAAGCTCGTTGCGCTCGTCGATGACCGAGAGCCTGCGAGTCCTTCCAATCAGGCGGCAGAGGTCGCGGAGGACTGTCGTTTTTCCGCTGGCCGGAGGTCCGACTATAAGCAGCGAACAGAGCCCGTCCGTCATTGTCCTGTTATATAGCTCTTCGGCGCAGCCAAGCACCTCGCGGGCGATCCTGATATTGAGGCAGGAAACGTCCTTGACGCTTTGCAGGCGGGAGCCTGGGCCTGCTTCGTTCACGGCAGTTCCGCAGAAGCCGAAACGGCAGCCTCCCGATACGGTGACATAGCCGTTGCGTATCTCGGGAGCGTGGCTGTGAATAGAATTATCGAGGGCGGCGCGGTAGGTATGCTCGACCTCATCGGCGGTTACTGTAAGCGCCTGTGAGGGGTCGCTCATGAGCCTGCCGTCGTGGGTGAGGGCGTATTCCCTGCCGCCTGCGGTGACACAGAAAGGCCTGCTGCGGCGGAGGCGAAGCTCTGTTATCTGCGAGAGCTCGGGGCGGCTCACGGCAAGCACTGCGCTTCGGAGCCTGCAAGGCAGGAGCGGATATATGTTTTCTATCTTGCTTTTTACTGTATACACCTGCGGCCTCCTACTTGTCCTTTGTTGTTTAATTATATGCTGGTCACGGGCGGATATGACTTTTTGAGGGACTTATGTTTTTGGGCGAACTTGTAAAAAAGCACTTGAAAAATCTTAATGTATGTGTTATCATATATAAGGCGCATTATGCCATGACGGCGGCGCCGAGAGAAACAACACAAAGGAGAAAACACAATGGCATCACAATTATCACAGGAACAGGCTCAGGTCTTGCAGTTCTCGCAGAAGGTGATAACCGAAGTCAAGAAGGTCATCATCGGCAAGGATGAGACCATAATAAAAGTTCTGCTTTCTATTCTTGCGGGAGGACATATCCTGCTGGAGGACATTCCCGGCGTGGGAAAGACCACACTTGCGCTGGCGCTTTCAAAGGCGCTCTCGCTTGACTACAAGC
>CAMNBY010000026.1 GCA_946533615.1 uncultured Clostridia bacterium | reverse complement strand
CGAAGCCTCGACGTCCATCTCGCCGCGGGTGAGGGTGTACTTGCCGTTGATAGCCTCAACTGCATAGTTGGGGTTGGTGGTATCCCAGTTTACAACGATCTCGTACTCGCCTGCGTCGGCGGTCTCGCTGGCCTCAGTGGTCAGGTTGATCTTGAGATCATCGCCCTCAAGAACGGTGTCGCCGCCTGTGTAGGTCAGCTCCTTGATAGGATTGCCGTACTGGCTGGCCTTGTCGTCCGCAACGACCTTTACGCTGCGCTGAGTTATCTCGAGGGTGCCGGGATTGAAGGTAAGCTCATAATTGTTTCCGCCGGAGAGAGAGCCCTGAGTGATGGCGTACTTGCCGGCGTTGTTGCCTTCGGAACGGGCAAGAGCGCCTGTGGGCTGGTCTTCTCCCTTAAGGCCCTCGGTCTTATAGGTCAGCTGAGGATCGTCCTCGCCGTAAACCTTGGTCTGGTCGTTGGCGGTAACGGTGAGAGGCGCCTTGTTGATAGTAACATTAACGGTGCCTGTAACGGTGGTGTAGCCCGCGGCTGTTACCTGATAGCCTACGGTGTAGGTGCCTGCGTCCTTGAACTTGGGCGAGGTAGCCCACTCGTAGTTGCCGCTTTCGGGATTGAGGAAAGCAACGGTCGCGCCTGTTGCGGGGGTCGTAACGCTTACGGTCGCGCCCTCGTGGCTCTGTGCGTCGTATGTGCCTGTGTAGCCTGTGGCATTAACGGTCATGGTCGCGGCTGTTATCGAGAAGTTCGCACTTGCGCTGCCCGCCTTATACTGGTTGTTGGCGGGAATAGATACGGTAACAACATAGTCGCCGGGATCTGTAGGAGCTGTAGAGGTTGCAGCATAAGTAGTGTCCCCTGCGCCCTGATAGGTCACGGTAGGAGTAGTTGCAGACATATCATTCTGCTCATAGGTCATCTTGTCGTAGGCGCTGCCCGTGTAGGTCATATCGGGAGCAGTGACAGTTATAACTCTGTCGGCAAGGTTCGGATTTACCTTGGTGGTGGCAGGCATATCGCCCGAGTCCTTGGGGTCGCCGTAATAGATGCCGTCGTCCTTTACCTCAACCACGGCAGCAGGAGCCTCGAAAAAACACCCACTCCCCACACTCGTTACGAAATAAGCATAGTACCTTGATCCCGAGATATCAGTATTAGAGATAGCGCCTGCCGGCAGATTTATGGTAACAGTCTGAGCCGTATCCACAGTTACCGTCACAGGAGAACCTGTCGCGATAAGGTTAGCTTTAGTCTGGCCGTGAATTTCTCGCAGATCGTTGATGATACTCAAAGACTCCTCTAAAGTGTAACCGTAAGCCCTGTATGCAGCATCAAGATCTTCGTTATCCGATGACCTGATATCCGTATCCAATATCACCAAACGGGTGGTTTCAGCTTCCGAATAAGAGGCAGTATAGCTGACGGAAAGCGACTTCAGGTCCACATTGTTGTCGGCATACTGTGCATCTGTTGCTTTTGCTTTCAACGAGCTTGCCGTCGTGGCATCGGCCGTGATAGCGGTATTGAAAAGCGACTTGCCGCTCGGCAGGGCTGCCGCGCTTCCTGCAACAAGCACGAAAGCAAGCACCGCCGCAGCGATCCTTTTCATTGATCTCATATTAATTTACCTCCGTTTTTTTATAGTTTTTTCGGGAAATTTCACACAAGCGCATCATAAGATAATGATGCTACATTACATTATAGCACAACTCTCCTGCTCTGTCCATTAAAATAGGGGAAAAAGTGTCATAAATTTTGTGAATTTTTTGTAAATTCGTCACCAAAGCGACATAAACGGGCAATAATTACCAGCCCATTTCCTCCTTGATCTTTGCCGCAAGGGCGTCCGAGGCCTTTTCGTGGGTAGCTTCGGTCGGGTGCCAGTCTGCGGCGTAGCCGTCCTCGTTGCCGTTCTGCACGGGCAGGTCAAAGAACGCGATGTTCTTGTCGCCTGTCTCCTTGGTGTAGTCAAGATAGGCCTGCTTCATATAGAGGTTGAGGTCCTGCCCCATGATGCCGAGGGTCATGAAGATCTTGGCGTTGGGGTTCTTCTCTCTTATCTGCTTGATGAAATCGACATAGCCTGCGGCGTATTCCTTTTTCAGCTCTTCCTTCTTTGCGTAGGAGGCGTCGTTTGTGCCAAGGTTGATGACTATTGCCTCGGGCTCGAAGGAGGAGAAGTCCCACTCGATGTCGGAGGGCTTTTCCTCGCCGAAGGCGCCGCCCCAGGTGTAGCCGAGCTTGTCATAATACTGAGGTATGGTCTGCTCGGGGACTTTCTTGCCGTCGCCGCTGTAGCCCGAGATTATGCCGTAGCCGCTGAGCGAAACAAGGCTGTAGTCGGCGTCGAGCTTCTGCGCTGTCTTGTAGGCGTAGGCCTTGGTGCAGTCCTCGGTGGTGGTGGAGAAGTGGTGCTCCTTGACCTCGTCGTCAACGCCGTAGCCGCAGGTGATCGAGTCGCCGATGAATTCTATCCTGTGGGTCTTTGCGGCAGCAGGAGCCATAGTCTCGCCCTCCGCAAGCTCAACGGGCTTGAGGCCGCAGCAGGACTGTGCTGCCTCCGAGAGCTTGATGACCTTTACGTTTACAGTCTTGGCTTCGTCGCTTGTAAACACGTCAAGCTTCTTCTCGCCCTCGTCGATCATCTGGTCAACTACTCTTTCGCCGTCAACGTACACCGCGACTCTCGCCTGATTATCGGCCGAGCCGAAGGCCGCCATGTCGCCGACAACGGTGATGTCGAGATCCTTGCCTGTGTAGTCAAAATCAACGCCAGTGCCCGAGAAGCCCAGCCAGAGCACGTTGTCCTTGAAATATGTTCTTCCGAGAAGCTTAACGTTCTTGCTGCTCATAGCTCCTGGAGCCTCCTCTACTGTTTCGGTGTTGTCTGTGTTGTCGGTGTTTGCGTCGGCGCTGCCATCCTTGCTCCCGGCGGGAGAGG
>CAMNBY010000025.1 GCA_946533615.1 uncultured Clostridia bacterium | reverse complement strand
CGCGTGGTCTTGGGCAGCAGCAGGGCAGTGTCGAAAACTATCGCGCGGCCGTTGCTGGTGCGAAGCATGATGTCTGCGTTCTCCTGAACGTGGAAGGCCGCCACAAGGGGAGCCTTCGCGCTGTAGGCGTTTCCGAGCTTCTTGCGGTTGGTCTTGGTCTCGTAGGCGTTGAGCGGCACCTTTGCGACCTTGCCGTTGCTGTAAATGAATATCATATATCCGGAATAGTCGGTTGTCGCCGCCATGTATACAACGTTTTCGTTTTCCGCAAAGCTCAGCTTGGCAGGGATAAAATCTCCAAGCACGCTTGCCTTGCTGTCCTCGAACTGCGAGCCCTTTGTCTTGTATACCTGCGCCTGATCGGTGAAGAACAAAAGCTCTGTGCGGTTGGTGGCTTCTATCTCTTGCGAGAGGAAGTCGCCCTCCTTGAATTTCTGCTCGCTCGACATTCTCAGGGACTGCGGAGTGATCTTCTTGAAGTAGCCGCTCTGCGAGAGGAACATCGTGCACTGATAATCGGGAGCCTCGTCCTCTACCTCGACGTCCTCAACATCGGTCTGATAGTAGAACTGTGTGCGCCTTGGCTGGCCGTATTTCTTGATAACGTCCTTGAGCTCCGAGATTATTAGCGCTTTTATCTTCTTGTCGCTGCCAAGGGTCTCTTCAAGATCTGCGATGTCCTTTTCAAGCTCCTTGGTCTCGTCAAGACGCTTCAGGATATACTCGCGGTTCAGATGTCTCAGCTTTATCTCGGCGATGTATTCTGCCTGCACCTCGTCGATCGCAAAGCCTATCATCAGGTTCGGTACTACCTCCGCTTCCTCTTCCGTCTCGCGGATTATCTTGATAGCCTTGTCGATGTCGAGCAGTATCTTTCCAAGGGCTTTCAGCAGATGAAGCTTTTCCTTTTTCTTTGCAAGGTCAAAGCTGATGCGCCGCTTAACGCAGTCCATGCGGAAGTCCGTCCACTCGCCGATGATGTCGTAAACGCCCATTACCTTCGGGTAGCCGTGAACGAGTATGTTGAAGTTGCAGGAGTAGGTGTCCTGTAAGGGGGTCAGCTTGTAGAGCTTCTGCATCAGGGCGTCGGGGTCAACGCCCTTCTTGATGTCGATACCTATTTTAAGGCCGTTCAGGTCGCTCTCGTCGCGTATGTCTGAGATCTCGCGGATCTTGCCTGCCTTTACGAGCGCGATTATTTTTTCCTTGATAGCTTCGATCGTGGTCGTAGCGGGTATCTCAACTATCTCAAGACAGCGCGAGGCCTTGTCGAAGCGGTACTTTGCCCTCAGCTTCACCGAGCCTTTGCCCGTGCGGTAGATCTTGTCAAGCTCCTCCTCGTCATAAAGCAGGGAGGCACCGCCCGGAAAGTCGGGGCCTTTCAGGGTGTCCAGCGCGTTGTGATCCTTGTTCTTCATCAGCGCGATCGTTGTCTCGCAAACCTCTGTCAGATTGAAGGAGCACACCGACGATGCCATCGAAACGCCGATGCCCACATTCGCGTTCACAAGTATGGTCGGGAAGGTGGCAGGGAAGAGCGTGGGTTCCTGCATCGTGTTGTCGTAGTTGGGTACGAAATCGACAGTGTTCTTGTCTATGTCGCGGAAAAGCTCGGCACAGATCGGCTCGAGCTTCGCCTCTGTGTATCGGGGAGCCGCATAGGCCATGTCACGCGAGTAGGCCTTGCCGAAGTTTCCCTTCGAGAGAATGAAGGGGTGCAGAAGTGTCTCGTTGCCCCTTGCAAGCCTTACCATCGTTTCGTAGATCGCGGCGTCGCCGTGAGGGTTTAGCCTCATCGTCTGGCCGACGATGTTTGCGCTCTTGGTCAGTCCTCCCGTCAGCAGCCCCATTTTGTACATGGTGTACAGCAGCTTTCTGTGCGAGGGCTTGAAGCCGTCGATCTCGGGGAAGGCACGCGACACGATAACGCTCATCGCGTAAGGCATATAGTTCTTTTGCAGCGTCAGGGTTATCGGCTCCTCGACCACCTGACCTGCCCCGGCGATATAGGCGTTGGCGTCCTCGGGCGTCAGCAGTTTCTTTTCGGGTTCCTTTTTCTTTTTCGGCATTTTATCAATTCCTTATATGAATTTTTGTTTTCATTGTTCAAGACGCTTACGAAATATCCGCCATATCCAGATATTCGTGGCCGTACTGTGTGATGAAATCCTTTCTGCCCTGCAAGTCGTCGCCGAGCAGCATATCGAACATATACTGGGTGTCCTTCAGGTCGTCGGGGTCGATCTTTATCAGCCTGCGCGTGCCGGGGTTCATGGTCGTGAGCGCCATCATGTCAGCCTCGTTCTCGCCAAGTCCCTTCGAGCGCTGGAGAACATACTTCTGTCCCTCGATCTTTTTGAGTATATCCGCCTTCTCGGCCTCGTCGTAGGCAAAGTATTTCTTCTCGCCCTTCTTTTCCTTAACGGTTATCTCGTAAAGCGGCGACTCCGCAATGAACACATAGCCCTTTTCGATAAGCGTCGGGCACAGGCGGAATATCATCGTCAGTATCAGCGTCCTTATCTGGAAGCCGTCGTAGTCCGCATCGGTGCAGATTATGATCTTGTTCCATTTCAGCGCATCAAGATTGAAGAGCGACAGATCCTTGTTTGCCTTGCTCTTGACCTCAACTCCGCAGCCGAGCACTTTTATAAGGTCGGTGATGATCTCGCTCTTGAAGATCCTGTCATAGTCGGCCTTCAGGCAGTTGAGTATCTTTCCGCGGACGGGCATGACCGCCTGGAACTCCGAGTCCCGCGCCATCTTTACCGAACCCAGCGCCGAGTCGCCCTCCACGATGTAGAGCTCGCGCTTTGAGAGATCCTTCGAGCGGCAGTCAACAAACTTCTGCACCTGATTTGCAAGGTCGATCTTCTGCGTCAGGGTCTTTGCGATATTGAGCCTTGTTTTCTCGGCGTGTTCGCGGCTGCGCTTGTTAATGAGCACCTGCTCGGCAATCTTCACTGCCTCGTCGGGGTTCTCGATGAAGTATACCTCTATCTGGTGCTTGAGGAAGTCTGTCATACAATCCTTGATGAACTTGTTTGAGATCGCCTTCTTGGTCTGGTTGGCGTAGCTCGTCCTGTTCGAGAACGAGCTGCTCACAAGCACAAGGCTTTCCTCAACGTCAGCAAAGTTGATCGGCTTTTCGTTTTTCAGATACTTGCCATTGTTTTTTAGATAAGCGTTTATCTGCGAT
>CAMNBY010000024.1 GCA_946533615.1 uncultured Clostridia bacterium | reverse complement strand
TCGCAGGCGGCGTGATGTCGGACAAGCTGATCGCCGACAGGCTCAGAGTCGAGTTCGGCGCTTTCTTTGCCGAGCCTGCGCTCTCAAGCGACAACGCCCTCGGAGTCGCCCTGTTCAGCGCCTTCAAGAAAGGATATATCTGATGAGCTCGATACTCACCGTTTCACAGATAAACCGCTACCTCGCCCACAAGCTTTCTTCCGATGCAAAGCTGAAAGGCCTTGCTGTCAAGGGCGAGATCTCCAACTGGAATGTAAATTACAGATCGGGCCACGCCTACTTTTCCGTCAAGGACGAGAGCAGCAGCCTGCGGTGCGTAATGTTCCGCTCCGCCGCCGAGAAGCTGCGCTTTGTACCCGAGAACGGCATGGCTGTCATTGCCTTCGGCAGCCTTGAAGTCTACGAGCGCGACGGCACCTGTCAGCTCATCACTCAGGAGCTGCACCCCCTTGGCGACGGCGCCGTTTCTCTCGGGCTCGAGCAGCTCAAACGCAGGCTTGCCGAGATGGGCGTCTTCGACAGCGAGGGCAAAAGGCCCGTGCCGCCCGTTCCTTCAAAGCTGGCGGTAGTTACCTCCGCCACAGGCGCAGCCTTGCAGGACATTCTGAATATCCTGCAAAGGCGCTATCCCGTTGTCGAGGTCGAGATCTATCCTGCGCTCGTTCAGGGCGAGCAGGCCCCCGAGTCCATCAGCACTGCCGTCAAAAAAGCCGACACCTGCGGCGCAGATACGATCATTCTTGCACGCGGCGGCGGCTCTCAGGAGGATCTTATGGCCTTCAATACCGAAAAGGTCGTCATGTCGGTCTTCAACTGCGTGACCCCCGTGATCTCTGCGGTCGGACACGAAACAGACACCACTCTCACCGACCTCGCGGCAGACCTCAGAGCCCCCACGCCCTCGGCAGCCGCCGAGCTGGCCGTCCCCGACAGATCAAATCTGCTCTCGGCGGTCTCTCTTGTGGAGAAACGACTTCTGCGTGCCTTTTCCGCAAATACCGAAAAATACACATCGTGCCTGACCGAGCTTGCCCTGAGGATCGAAAAGCAGTCCCCCGTGCAGCAGCTCGCCCGCGAGCAGGATAAGCTCGCGGCGCTATCTAAAAGGCTTGAAGCTGCCGAGGCCTCGCGCCTTGAACGCAGCTCGCTCAGCCTCGATAAATACGCATCTCAGCTCTTTGCCCTCGGACCGTTCAATATCCTCGGGCGGGGCTATTCCATAACACAACACAACGGCAAGGCTGTCCGGACTTCAAAAGAGCTCAGACCCGGCGATACGGTCAGGCTGACCTTCGCCAGCGGCACAGCCGAGGCCGAGATAACAAAGGTGAATGAAAATGACTTATGAAGAATCGCTGAAGCGCCTTGAAGAGATCGTCCTAAAGCTTGAAAGCGGGGAAGCCTCCCTTGAAGAGTCGATCGAGCTCTTCCGCGAGGGCAGCTCCCTTGCCGCCGACTGCAAGAAAACTCTTGAGGACGCAAAGCTCAGAGTAAAGACTATATCGGAGGAGCAGAATGGATAAGCAGAACCTTGAAAGACTTTCACGTTATACAGAGCTCGTCGAGCAGCGGCTGCCTCACTTTACCGAGAACAAGCCGCAGCTCTATTCTGTTGTGTATGATGCTATGGAGTATTCTCTTACCGCAGGCGGCAAGCGGCTCCGCCCGATACTTATGCTGGAGTTCTGCCGTATGTGCGGCGGCGACCCCGAAAAGTATATCGACATCGCCTGCACTATCGAGATGATACATACCTTCTCTCTTATCCACGACGATCTGCCCTGTATGGACGACGACGATATGCGCCGAGGCAGACCCTCCTGCCATAAGGCCTTTCCCGAGAATATCGCCCTCCTTGCAGGCGACGCCCTGAACACCCTGCCGTTCGAGGTCATCTCGGGCTGCGCTCTTGACGGCGTTGTCTCGGATAAAACGGCTCTTATGCTCATCTCCGTGCTCTCACGCGCAACGGGCGCAGAGGGCATGATCGCAGGACAGGTCATCGACCTGCAAAGCGAGAACAAGGAGATAGACATTCAGACCCTCAACGAACTGCAAGCCAAGAAAACAGGCGCCCTTATCGAAGCCGCCTGCGTTATGGGAGTTATCCTTGCAGGTGCCTTCGACAAGATACCTGCTGCCGCAGCCTACGCTCAAGCTCTCGGCCGCGCCTTCCAGATCGTCGATGATATACTTGATGTCACAGGCACCGCCGAGGAGCTCGGAAAGCCGATCGGCAGCGACTCCGAGCAGGGCAAGACCACCTATGTCTCGGTCCTCGGTCTTGACCGCTCTTATACCGAGGCTCAGCTGCTGACCTCGCAGGCCGCCGAGATCCTCGGCGAGTTCGAGGACAACTCATTTCTTAAAGAATTAACTGTTCAGCTGCTTTCAAGAAGAAGCTGATTGGAGTGTTTGATATATGTCGGATATTGTTATTCCCGATCTCAGAAAAATGAAGCTGCCCGATGATCTTAAAAAGCTTGACTACCAGCAGTGTGAGCTGGCCGCAGACCAGATCAGGCAGATACTTATAGACACCGTCTCGAAAAACGGCGGACACCTGGCGTCGAACCTCGGCGTGGTCGAGCTTACTATGGCTATCCACCGCGTTTTCGATGCGCCAAAGGATAAGATCGTCTGGGACGTCGGACACCAGTCCTACACCCATAAGCTGCTCACCGGCAGGCTCGACCGCTTTTCCACTATCAGGACGACCGGCGGCCTCTCGGGCTTCTGCCGCCCCGACGAGTCGCGCTTTGACTCGTTCATCAGCGGCCACAGCTCAAATTCCGTCTCAGCCGCTCTCGGTATCGCCACCGCAATGAAGCTCCGCGGAAGGGACGACTACACAGTTGCCGTCCTCGGCGACGGAGCCATGACGGGCGGCCTCGTTTTTGAAGGCCTTAACAACGCCGGAAAAAGCGACACCAACCTGATAATAATACTCAATCACAACGAGATGTCCATATCAAAGAACGTCGGCAGCGTTGCAAAGTATCTCTCCACGCTCCGCACCAAGGAGGGCTATCACAAGACCAAGGACGTTGTAGAAAAGGCGCTCCATAAAACGCCTCTGGTCGGCAAACCGCTTATCAGCGCCATCAAGTCCTCCAAAAAGGCCGTAAGAACAGTAATGCTCGGCAGCACGATGTTTGAGGACCTCGGCTTCGCTTTTATCGGGCCGCTTGACGGACACAACTTCGAGGAGCTCGAATACGGCCTCAACGCCGCCAAGAACCTGCACCGCCCCGTGGTCGTCCATGTAAACACGATAAAAGGCAAGGGCTACGCACCCGCGGAAAAGAACCCGGGAGAGTTCCACGGCATCGGTTCCTTCGAGATCTCCACAGGCAACCCCGAGGTCGTCAGCAGCGACAGCTTCTCTGCCGCCTTCGGCAAACATCTTGTTTCCCTCGCGGCTGCGGATAAGCGCATCTGCGCTGTCACCGCCGCTATGAAATACGGCACGGGTCTGCAATATTTTGCCAAGCAGTACCCAGACAGGTTCTTCGACGTCGGCATCGCCGAGGAGCACGCCGTCACCTTCTGCGGCGGCCTTGCCTCAATGGGCATGGTGCCTGTCTTTGCCGTTTATTCTTCGTTTTTGCAGCGAGCCTATGACGAGATCCTCCACGATCTCGCTATCTGCAACACACACGCAGTGATCGGCGTTGACCGCGCAGGCATCGTCGGCGAGGACGGCGAGACCCATCAGGGCATTTTCGATGTGCCGTTTTTGACGACTATCCCCAATGTCACTATATACTCCCCCTCGACCTACAGCGAGCTGACCCATTGTCTTGACAAGGCCGTCGCCGAGAAACACGGCATCTTCGCTATCAGATACCCGAAAGGCCACGAGGACTCCGTCAGGGACGACCAGCCCCCACAGGACAAGGTGCTCCACCGCTTCGGCGGAAGGATACTCGCCGTCACCTACGGCAGGCTCTGCGATAACCTTATAAGAGCTGAGGAGCTGCTGCATAACAGCGGAACCTCCTTCGACATCTTAAAGCTTGTAAAGATCTTCCCCATCGAGGACGAGATCAAAGACCTCTTCTCGCAGTACGACGAGGTCATCTTCTTTGAGGAGTGCTACAAGTACGGCTCGATCTCCGAAAAGTACAGCGCCGTCTGTCCCAACGTCACCTCGGTGACGATCAGCGGCTTTGTGCGTCACGGCGACCCCTCGCTGCTGCTTGACGAGTGCGGCCTCTCCGCCGCAAAGATGGCGGAGC
>CAMNBY010000023.1 GCA_946533615.1 uncultured Clostridia bacterium | reverse complement strand
GTACCTTTTCCATAGCTGTTCCTCCTGTGTCTCTTATTCAATGTCCGCCGTGTCAGATGCGTGTATCGTCCTTGTGTAAAGCGACGTAAGCATTACGCTCAGTGCCGTCGCTGCAAGTATTATCAGGGGATAGACCACAAACTGCTCAAGCGGGTCTATCTTGTATTCGATGTGTCCCGTAGCTCCCATGATGCCGAAGATCGGCCCCATCGTAAGCTTTGTCAGCGGTATGCAGACCGCCGCCGCGATAAGCTCGGCTGCCACTACAGCCAGCACGAAACGCAGAGTGTGCAGCGCTATCACCGAGCGGCTCTTGAAGCCGATAGCCTTCATCAGGGCTATCTCCGCCTTCTCCTTCGAGATGAACGACCTTTCCATCAGCACCGCGATCAGGATAATAATTATCAGCGAGATCGTCAGCACAAGATCCTTGACGCTCACAAGCATCTCGGAAACGCCAGTCGTGTCGTTTACAAAGCCTCGCGAATCAAACACGTTGTTCGTGTCAAATATATCCTTGAGCTTTTCTATCCTCTCTTCTATGGTCTTGCTGTCGGGGTGGTCATCAAAATCTATCTGGAAGGAGAACGCGCTGTTCGCAAGACTGTCGTCAAGCTTCAGATCCTGGTGCAGCCTTCCGCACTCGCCAAGATTGTTGAAGCACTGGAAGAACGCGGTCACGATGTATTCCTCCCGGCCGCCGCCAATGTCGATCCTGACCTTGTCGCCAAGGCCGACGCCAAGCTTGTCGGCAAGCATCTTTGTAAGGGCGATCTCGCTCTTGTCCTCGGGTGCCGAGCCCTCGGTGTAGTTGTAGCTGCGGGTGTCGGTGTCCGTGCATTGCAGGAAGGTGCAGTTGTAGCTCTCACCCTCTGCCGTTACGGGCAGCTTGTACCAGAGCTCTATCCTCGTGTCGCCTGGAATTCCGTTTTCGTCAAGCTTCTCGCTGATGTACTGCTTTGTGTCAGCGCTGCTGCGCTTGCCCGACAGAATGTCCATCACCAGCGAGGTCTCGTTCAGGTAAACATCACTCTCCTGTACCGCCAGCAGGTATACTATCTTGTCGCTGTTCAGCGTGTTTGCGGTGATAGACAGTATCATTATCATCACCGAGCAGATCATGAACACCGCAGCTATCAGCCCGTACTGCTTCGGTGCGCTCAGCACGTCGTTCGCAGCCATAAAGCCTGTGCTGTCCATTCGGCTTTTGCCAAGGTTCAGCAGGCCTCTCTTCCTGAAGCGTTCACCTGTCTGTCCGCTTCTTACAGCATCTATCGGCGAGAGCTTCTTTATCCTCCTCGTGCAGCCCCAGCAGAAGAGCATTATCAGCCCGACGACCGCCGCACAGCAGAGTATACCGATCAGCACCGCATTGTCCGAGCCCAGCACCATGTTCTCGCTCACGCTCTGCAACAGCAGCTTCCCGAAGGGTATACTTGCAAAGAATCCGATCGCAGCGCCTATCACCGAGATGCCGAAGTATTTGACAAGATACAGCGCCCTGATCGAGCTGTTCCTGATCCCGACAGCCTTCATAACTCCGATCTCGCGGAATTCCTCTGTTATCGTGAAGCCGATCGTGAACCGCAGCACCACAAAGGATACTATTATAAGTCCGATGCTGATAACAAGTATTATCATCGCCACCAGCATATTCATGATGTAGGAGGTCTTTATCATATCGTTGCTGCCGTCGAACATCAGGTTCGAGGCGTCGGCGATCTCCCGCTCGAGTGCAGGAACGTCATCGGTGTAAACGTACATTATCCTGCCCATGTCGTATTGCTTTACCTCGGGATCATTCGCAAATGCGGCGAAGTCCTCGTCGCTCATCAGCAAGCGGATATTGCTCATCATGTCCGAGCCGAGGAAGGCGTCCTTCGCAAAGCCCGCGACCTCAAGCTCCTTCGATACGCCCTCGACCGTCAGCGTGAACTTGTCGCCGACTTCAACGCCGCTCTTGCGGGGCTTCGTTGATGTCAGGTATACCTTGCCGGGCTCGATATTCCTGATCTCCTCGTTGTCCTTGTCGAAATATTTGATCTTCCATTCGCTCTCGGGCATCGCCAGGATAACGTTCGAGCTGTCAATAAATTTCCTTCCGCCCGAGGTCAGGTTCTGCGCCGAGATGTAAAGCGTGTGCTCCAGCTTGTAGCTGTTTATGCTTTCGCTCTCGGCCAGCAGCTCTTCTACCTCGTTCCTGCCGTTGTAGTCGCGGCTCACATAGTAGTAGTCCGCCATGCCCGCTTTCTCAAAATAGTAGTCCAGCCCGTTCACAACGGTCAGAATGTTGTTCACGCTGCTCGCCGCGAACATCGAAGAGAGTATCACGAACAGCAGCAGTATCACGTTCATCGTCTTTTTTCTTTTCAGGTCTTTCTTTAGTATTCTGAGATACATGGCGCTCCCTCACTTTCGTTGTATTCATGATACCACGGCAATTATTAAGAAATCCTTAAATGCTGCGAGCCGCAAAAATAAAAATAATTTTCATTTTCATATTGACATTTGCGGGGGTTGGTGATATAATAGTACAGGAATTTGAGAATTATTTTCAAAATGGGAGGGCGACTATGGGATATAAAACAAAGCACAGCGCCGAGATAAACGAATATGTCAAAGCCACATCGGGCAAGCATTTCACTGTCTCGGACGTCAGCGAGCATTTCAGGAGCCGCGGAAGCAATATCAGCGCTGCCACACTCTACCGCCAGCTGGATAAACTCACCAGCGACGGCGTCCTCGCAAAATATACAGTTGACAGCGCAGGGTCGGCCTGCTATGAGTATATCGGCGCCGACGAGTGCTGCCGCGAGAACTGCTACCACTTCAAGTGTTCGTCCTGCGGAAGGCTCATACACCTCGAGTGTGAGGAGCTCAATTCAATGCTCAAGCACCTCGAGGACGAGCACGGCTTCCGCCTCGACCCCATAAGAACAGTGTTCTACGGCATCTGCAAGGATTGCTCATAATTACAGGAGATATAAATGAGAATAAGAAAACTTGTATCAATATTTACTGCCGCCGCGCTCTGCGCTGCTATGCTCACCGCCTGCGGCAAATCTGACGATTCGGGCAGCGGCGAAAAGCTCACCGTTGTCACGACTATCTTTCCCGAGTACGACTGGGTCAGAAATATAATGGGCAGCCACGCCGAGGACGCCGAGATAATCTATCTTCTGCAAAACGGCGTTGACCTGCACAGCTATCAGCCCACCGCAGACGATATCCTCACCATCTCGGGCTGCGATATGTTCATCTATGCGGGAGGGGAGTCCGACAGCTGGGTGGACGGCGCCCTCGAAAACGCAAGCAACGACGATATGCAGGTCATCAAGCTGCTCGACGTCGTCGGCTCCGCCGCCAAGACCGAGGAGGTCAAGGAGGGCATGCAGGCCGAGGAGGAAGAGGAGGACACTCCCGCCTACGACGAGCACGTCTGGCTCTCGCTCAGGAATGCCGAGACCATCTGCACCGAGATAGAAAAGAGCCTCGAAAAGCTCGACCCCGATAATGCCGAGGACTATAAAAAGAACCTCGAAGCCTATACCGCCGAGCTCGATAAGCTCGATAAGGAATATGAAACCGCCGTCAGCTCCGCCTCGACAAAGACCATACTCTTCGGCGACCGTTTCCCGTTCCGCTACCTAACCGATGACTACGGCCTCGACTACTATGCCGCCTTCGTAGGCTGCTCCGCCGAGACCGAGGCCAGCTTCGAGACCG
>CAMNBY010000022.1 GCA_946533615.1 uncultured Clostridia bacterium | reverse complement strand
GAAAGGCGTCAGCCTTCCTGCGTCGAATTTAGGCAATCTGACGAAAAATCTGACTGCGCATCTTGCGCACAATGGTTGTGCGGTGTTGCCCTGAATGAAAAATAACTGCACAAATATCGCCTTCTCGTTCGTATATGGAATGAGGAGGCGATGCTTATGGTACGGAAAAACCTGAAAAGCCTGATAATGAACGAGCCTGCGCTGTTCGCCGTGATGCTGATAACTGTATTCTCGTCGGCGGTCCTGCTGTGCTTTTCTTACGGGCTGTATATGAATTACAACGTCAAGCTGATCGAGAGCAACGCGGAATACAAGGAGCTGCCCCTTGAGGTCAATGAGGGGCAGACACTGACCAAGGGAAAGCTCTGCGAGCTGGTCGAGGCGCTGCCGCAGGAGCTGACAGACAATGTGGAGGTATTCCTGGTAAATGCAAGCTCGGGCAGCATTGCCGACCACCGTCCCGTGACAGATGAGCTCCGCACCGAGCTGGCAGAGAGATTCGGCAATGAGGTAATGACAGATGACGAGGGACGGTCTCTCACTTTTGATGAGAACGCCGTCATCTCCAACTTCGACGGAGCGATATTTTATTTTCGCTTCCGCTACAGCGACGGCGGGTATAAGTATATCGAGCTGCCCAAGGCCGCTTTGAATGACGGAAGAACGCTTTCGGGCGGCAGGTTTTATTCCGACGAAGAATATAACTCGGGCGCCCACGTTTGTGTTGGGATAAGCGCAAGGGACATGGAGAACAATAAAGCGGGGTATCTGTTCGAGGACGGCAAGGCGTGGCTCTGGGGAGAACAGTATGAGATCATAGGAACAGCAGATGCCAACGCTCTGCCTACACCGCCCATGACCGCCGCACCCGATGACCTGGAGCTCATGCCGTATCTGAATATGTACTTTACGAACGCGCTCACAAAGACGGAGTATTCCGCCCTGAAAAAAACAGCCGAAGCCGTCCTGCCGGGAATGTTCCGCTTTGAGGAGCTGACCTTCCCCGACAGCGAGAGCGTTTATGTCTACAACAATATCATATTGATCTCGGTGCTGATCGCAGTGATGTCGGCGATGAATTTCGTGATGCTCTATCGCTGCATATTAAAACGCCGAAGCAGGGTGCTTGCGATAATACGGCTCTGCGGGTGCAGCCTTGCAAAAGCGTCTGCGGCGTGTATAGGCGAATGTCTTATCATCGGCATACCGACCTTTGCAGCGGGGCTTGCGGTGTTTGTTCCGCTGATGAAGGGCAGGCTCTCGGAGATATTCCCGTATATGCGGGGCGCCTACTCCGCAAAGGTCTATGCCGCGTTATTCGCAGGATATATCATTGTGCTTCTTGTGATGCTGACAGCCATGGTCGCCGTAAATATACGCGGGAGCATCTCAGCGGCACTGAAAAAGAGGGGGTGAGGCTATGCTGATAAAATACTCTGCAAGGTCGTTCAGGCGCTATCTGATAATGAACCTGCTGACCGTCATACAGCTTGCGGCAGTGCTGACGATGACTGCTTTTTCGGTGAGTGCCGTGTCGCTGCGGCTGTCGAGATACACGCCCTTCAAGGACGAATTCACGAGCAGCGGGCGTGTCGCCTTGATAGGCTCGTTTGCGCATGACGGCGAGCTTACAGGCAAATTCAAAATGATAAATACAAGTGAGGAAATGTCAGCGTATCTCGGAACAGAGATCAAAGCCCTCGGCATTCATATGTGTGATGCTTACATTGACGGCAGAACCGAAATTGTGATAAACTCGGCCGACGATGAGATCGTCAAAAGATATGTTCCTGCGCTCTCGGAGGGCGATTGGTTCACAGGCAGCGGAGTTTGCGCAGCTGTGACCGAAAACAGCGGCTTTCACCTCGAAGATACTCTTACTGTCTGCTACTACACAGCAGACGGCACCCAAAAAACGCTTGAGGCTACCGTGACCGCCGTTATCAAAAAAGATGCAAAGCTGGCCGGATTTTCGGGCGACAATGACGGCCCGCAGAAGGATACCTTTGAGCTGTTCTACCGCAGCGCAGACGAGCAGAACAGCAAGGCCGCCGTCCTGCTGCGCGAGGGTGATATGCCCGAGGATTTGGTGCGGAGCTACACGGGAACGCTGCTGCTGAATTACAGCGATGCCGACGAAAAGCTGATGACCGAAAAGCTTTCCGCCTGCGGAGCAAACTATTCCATCTCTATGACGGAGCTTGACAAAGCCAGCCGCCGCTATCTTTCCGAGCAGCTTTACGAGCTGCTCCCGCTGATCGTGATACTCTGCATAATGACGCTTGTCGGCAGCATCAGCACCTCGGCGCTGTCCACAAGAGAACAGCTTCGCGACTACTCGGTATTCACCCTGTGCGGATCAAGAAAGAACAGCTGCATTCTGATCGGGCTGATCCAGAGTATTATGGCTCTGCTGCTTGCGGCTGTGACAGCACTTTCGGCAGGAGCAGTGCTGATGACTGTTTTTTCCGGGCGTTTTTATTTCAAGCCCGACCCGCTCATGCTGCTGAGCGAGGGCATTATCTCAGCGTTGTTTATCGCAGTTTCACTTGGCGTTCCCGCGCTGATGATAGGCAGAAGGTCTGTTAAGGCGCTTCTTGATGTGGATTAAGGAGGTAGTTATGATAAAGCTGAAAAATATAGTTAAGGTCTACAACCCGAAAAAGGCCAATGAATTCGAGGCACTGCACTCTGTTTCCGCCGAAATACAGGACAGCGAAATGGTCGCGATAATCGGCAGATCGGGCGCAGGCAAGTCAACGCTTCTGCACATCCTCGCCTGCATCGACAGCTATCAGGAGGGCGAATACAGCATTGACGGCACTCTTATCAAAGGCCTGTCCGAGCGGCAGTATGCAAAAATACGAAACGAAAAGATAGGTATGGTGATGCAGGACTTTGCGCTTATCGAAGATTTCACGGCGCTTGAAAATGTGATGATACCGCTGAACTTTTCAAAGAAAAAGATAAAGGGCAAGAAAGAAAAAGCGCTTGCTGCCCTGCGCTCGGTCGGCATCGAGGAGCTTGCAAAAAAGCCCTGCAACAAGCTCTCGGGAGGTCAGAAGCAGCGCGTGGCCATCGCAAGGGCAATAGTCAACGACCCCGCGATGATACTCGCCGACGAGCCCACAGGCGCCCTCGACACCAGGACATCTGCCGAGATAATGGAGCTTTTCAAGGCCCTCAACGAGCAGGGCAGGACGGTGGTGATCGTCACCCACGACCCAAATGCCGCCGCCCAATGCGACCGCGCCATCGAGATAAGCGATGGAAAAATATTAAAGTAACAAAAAAGCAGGCAGCCGTTAGTGAACCGAACCATAAAAAACGTACAATGACAAAAAGAGCCTCCTATGGTATAATAGAAACCATAGGAGGTTTTGTTATGGCAAGAAGT
>CAMNBY010000021.1 GCA_946533615.1 uncultured Clostridia bacterium | reverse complement strand
GCGTCAGCCTTCCTGCGTCGAATTTAGGCAATCTGACGAAAAATCTGACTGCGCATCTTGCGCACAATGGTTGTGCGGTATTGCCTTGATGTTTTTCCTGTTCGGTGCTATAATGATTGTGAAAAACAAACAAATCCCGCACGCGGGTTTTGTCGGATAGATAGAATTATCCCGATCTCCGTAACCGCAGCGCCGTTTTCGGGTCTTAATTATTGAAAGCGCGAAGCCATCGTCGGCTTTTATCAAAACGGAGGTCAGAATGGAATTGAACGAGCTTATCAAAGAGGCGCTGTTTCAGATGTATCAATGCGAGCCGCCCGACGCGGGGCTGCTGGAACGGCTTGACAGGAGCATCATGGGAACTGACGGAAAGGAACGTGAAAGTGATGGAAAAAGCGGAGCTTGCAAGGACAGTGAGGGCGGCACAGCAGGGAGACCGAAAAGCGGTTGAAGCCCTGTATTCCGAATACCGCGGGAGGATAGTCTTCTTTGTCCGCAAGAATATCCCCTGGGACGACGCCGTGGAGGACATCGTCGCCGACACCTTTGCAGCTGCCATCGAGAAGCTGCCATCGCTGAGGAACGCCGAGGCCTTCGGCTCGTGGCTCTATTCCATCGCCTATCACAGCTGTATTTCCTACCGCGAGTCCGAGGCGGGGCTGGCAAGGTTCGGGAACGACTTGGAGCTTGAGAGCACTATGGAGAACGCCGCCCTCGCCGAGCCTGTCGAGCTGCCCTCGGATTACATCGAAAACGAAGAAACGATCGGTGCCCTGCGGGAAGCCGTCAACGGCCTGAGAGCTGAGCAAAGAGCGGCGGTGATAATGTATTACTTTGAGGAGCTTAGCGTCGCCGAGGTCGGCGAGGCTCTCGGTATCAGCGAGAACGCCGCCAAGCAGCTGCTCTTCCGCGCAAGAAAGAAGCTTGCCTCAAGGCTGAAAGGTCTCGGCGGCGGAAAGACTCTCTGCATGGTCCCTTTGGGGGCTGTGCTTTGTGCTGTCATGAACAGCAAGTCAGCCGCACTCGGCACAGCCGCTGTCAAAAGCGGGATAGCCGTAAAGGCCGCCATCGTCGGTATAGCTGCTGCGGCAGCTGTCGGGACGCCAGTCGCTCTTTCGCGCATGGGCGGCCACGGAGAATACCGCCCTCCAGACGACGAGCAGGTAACGGAGGACAACACCGAGAACGAGCCCGCTTTTGAAGAAAAAGAGGACCTTGACTATGCAATGCTGCTGGAGACAGATGCGGCCTCGGTGGACTGTGTGATAGTGACCGACACAGCAGGTAGCCCCTCTGTAAAGCCCGCAGAGGAAAGGAAAGCAAGATAATGAGAAAGGCATCACTGCTTGCGAAGATCTCTCTTGAATACTGGCGGCACCACACGAAGCGGTTCTTTACGCTTATGACCGTGCTTGTGCTGGGCGTGAGCGCTGTCTGCTGCACGGCGCTGCTTATCCGCAGTGAGAAACAGGCGCTGCTCGAGGAGGAGCTGCGCCTGCTGGGAGATTACGATATCATCGCCTGCCGTATATCGGACAGCACCGCCGAAAGGCTGAGATGCGAGGAAGGCGTTGAAAAGCTTGGGAAGTATTACGAGCTTGGCTGCGTTCAGAACGCAAGCGGAACAAAGGCCTTCGCCGCCGCCTTTGCCGACAGCGAGTCCGAGAAGCTCTATCACATGACCTGCTCCAAGGGGCGATATCCCGAAAACGAGGACGAGGTCGTGCTCGACCACAGGACGGCGAAGTCGATGGGCGTCAGCCCTTACCCCGGAGAGCGGATAGAGCTTTCGTTCTGCGGCGATCAGGGTGAGCTGATCTCCACCAAGGAATACACCGTCAGCGGCATCATCGAAAGCAGCAGCGCCGTTGTCATGGGCGGCTGGTACAGATATCCCAATGAGATGGGCGAGGGCGTATACGATATGCCGTCGGTGTTCTTTTACGGCGGCCGCAGCGACACCGTCACCGCCTTTATGCAGACCGATGACAGCACAAAGACGACCGATCTTATCGGCAGGATACTTGCGCTTCCCGACACGGGCATCACATACGAGCAAATAAGCTCGCCCAACGGCAGGCGCTTTGCCTATGCGTATATCCTCGGCATTTCGGACACGCTCTGGCAGAACGGCGAGCCGACCCTCGGCGATGTGGACAGCTCCATGCAAAGCGGCAGCACCGTCAAGGACTTCTATTCCGATGTCCTGATGCCTATCTTCACCTGCATGGCCTTTCTGATAGTCGTTATCTCTGTTGTTGGCATCGCGCGTAATGTCCTGCGGGACAAGCAGGAGTGCTTTGCGGTTCTTTCAAGCCTCGGGCTCGGCCCGAATGAGCTGCGGCTGTATATCCTTCTTGACCTTATGTCCGTGGGAGTGCTGTGTGCGGCTGTCGGGGCAGGCCTCGGGATATTGCTGCACATCGGAATGATCTCCGCCCTCAACAGCGGCTTTGACCTGAAGCTCAGCTACGGCTTCGGGTGCAGCGACTATGTCGATGCCGTGACATTTGACCCCTTTGCGCTTGCGGCAGGAACGATACTGCTCTGCCTGCTGGCGGCGGTGCTGCTCTCTCTGATAAGCCTGAGAGGCAGGACACCCGTCGAGCTCTACAGTGAAACAGGCAGGCCTAAGCTCAGGCGCCGCCGACCCGCAAGGACACGCAGAGGAATGATCTCGAAGTCGCTGCGCCTCGGGAATGCAGGCGTTGCCGTGATAAGTGCGGTGATGATGTCTTCGGCCCTTTTCGGCTACACCTATTTCAGGGCGCTGGCAGACAAGGAAAACTCCGAGCTCGAGTTTGAAAAAGAAGAAGCAGGCCTCGGAGAATGGGACTACAAGGCCGAAAGGTCAGACAGCATAATGTCATACAGCTTCGGCATCGAGAACCGCCATGACTGCGGCATCAGGCAGATCGACTTTGAGGAGCTTCGCCGTCAGCCATTCGTGAAGAAAGCCTTTGGAAAGATAGCTGACCGCTCAACGCGCCTAAGCTTCCGCGAGGGCAGCCTCGATTTGGATATGCTTCGGGCGCTGAGGTTCTTCGATCTCAGGCAGTTTGCGGAGGAAGAGCCCGACAACGAGCTTGCCGCCGCCGACAAAGAGGCCGAGGAGGCAATGATCTCCGCTATCGGCTACAACAGCAGCGAG
>CAMNBY010000020.1 GCA_946533615.1 uncultured Clostridia bacterium | reverse complement strand
CCGGCAGCAGCACCGGCCTCGGTGTTAGCGCCAGCATTGTCGCCGCTCGGAGCGGGAGTTGCGGGAGTTGCGGGAGTTGCGGGAGTAGCAGGAGTTGCAGGAGTTTCTGCGGGAGTCTCAGCAGGAGTCTCAGCGGGAGCGGCATCGCCGATACCGATAAGAGTTATGCCCTTGAGAACAGCCTTCTTGGTGCTCCAGTCCTGCATCCAAACCTGTGCATACTCGTCGTCAGCGTCGAAGATAGTGGAACCGTCTTCTCTTGTGAAGGTAACTTCATAAACGCCGTCGGAAACCTTGGTGAGAGAGAGCTCTTTCATCTTCGCTTCGCCCTCGGACTCCTTGATGCCGGCATTGCGGTCTTCGGTGGTCCACTCGTGCTGCTCCCAGCCTGTGGAGTCGGAGTTGAAACCAACGCCGCCGCCGACCCAGGTCTCGAGGTCCGCAGCCTCAGCTGCATCGAGCTGAATGGTGAACTTTACGCCGGTAGCCTTGGCAAGCTCATCCACCTTATCATTGAATGGGCCGTTCTCTCCCTTTGCCTCATCGCCAACAAGGTAGAAAACGTCGCTGCCTTCGCCAAGGTTCTTGTAGTAATCTGCGGGAACTTCATAATCTGCGGAAGCAACTACTGCCATAGAAGCAGCCAGAGCCAGAGCGGACATTCCTGCAAAAAGCTTAGAAACTTTCATTTTTCTTTTCCTCCATGTCAATATTTTTGGTGGGATCGCCTTTTGATCCTTACTAACATTATAACAGGTTTTTGCCCCGAAATCAAGGGCTTTCCAAAAAAATATGGAATTTGGCAAAAAAATCCTGTACAAAAGTTATGCAAGATTTTTATGCACCTTGCACAGAAAACGTTATCATTTTTGCAAAAAATACGAGGCGCCGAAAAACGCCTCGTAATTCATTTATTTATATCAGTGGGTCTTTACGTCCGAGAATTCAAGTCCTACAGCCTTGCCCTCGTAGGTGGCGCTGTACTCGTAGGAGGTGGAGTCAAGGCTGGCCTTGCCGTCGGCGATCTTGTAGGTGCCGATGGGCGATTTGGTCAGGTAGATCTCCTTGATCTTTTCGGGGTAGTTGTTGTCATAGACCTGGAGAACATAGCTGCGGTGGTTGGTGGAATCCTGTATCACCGAGATAACGTTCACGGTGTGGGTGTCGTCGATCGTAGTGACAACGGGTATTCCCTGAGCCAGCAGGCTCTTGAGCCTTTCAAAGCCCTCGTTGCCGCCGTTGAGGTTGAACTCGTCTGCGGCGTCGTCCCACTGCAGGGCATTGAGCCTGTAGAGCGCCGAATAAAGCTGCGCCTCGTTCTTGTTGTAGAAGCTCGAGATCCTGTCGGCGGAGCCTGCGATGTCAAGCGAGAGCAGCTCGACGTAGTTCCACTCTATGCCGGGAGTGTTGAGGGACATGGGGTATCTCTTTACGGCCCAGCCTGCGCTCTCGGCTTCGTTGCGCTTGTTCTTTTCTACCTTCAGGGTGTCGCCGTCGCTCTCGTAGTCGAGGTAATACTTGGTGTCGCCGAAGTTGCCTGTCAGCGCTGTGGGATAAACTTTATTAAGCGAGCCGCCGTCGTTGTAGAGCGACTCGATGTCGGTGCCTGAGAAGTCATAGCCCTTTGCGTCGTACTTCTGCTTGCTGTTGTCGGCAGGGGAGATATCACCCAGCGAGGTCTTGAGACCGCCGACGTACCAGTCTCTTGCCATCACAGCCATTCCGAAGTCAACGGAAGCGCAGGTAGAGGTGCGGAAGTTCTTGAAGCTGAAGCCGTTCGTTTCGGGGCGGAAGCCCGTATCATGCACCAGATATCCCTGTATCTTGTCATCGGAGTCGGAATACTTGATCTCGTTGTAATTGAGGGTGCTGACGATCTGCTCGTAAACGTCCGTGAGGGCGTCGGCATCGGCGGCGGAGAAATATTTTCCGTCGGTGTCGAAGGCAAGCCCCTGCAGCCACTCGCGGTCGGTGTCCTTACCGAGGCCGACGGTCAGGATTATCGCGCCCTGATCCTTGGCTTCCTTGACAAGCTCGTCAAGGGTCTTGGCGTTCTCCTCGTCGCTCTCGCCGTCGGTCAGCATAACGATTATATCCCTGTAGTTCTTGGAGGTGTCCTTCCTGAGCTCTGCCATGCAGTTTTCGAGGGCTGACTGGCTGTGGGTGCCGTTGAAGGTCTCGGGGTCGGTCTTGATGCTGTCAAGTGCCTCATAGAGCTTATCAGTGTCCTTTGTGAAGCCCGAGAGCAGCTTGTAATCCGCGGTGAACTTTGCGACGCTGAACGAGTAGTCGCCCTCGATCTTTGCAATAAGGTCCTTAGCGAAATCCACGCGCTTGAATTCGATGTCGTTGCCGTTATAGTCGGCGTACATCGAGCCCGAGTTATCGACAAGGAAGGAGATCCTTGTGGACTGCTCCTCGTTCACCGTGGCGGCGATGCCCACAACGTAGGTGCCCTTGTCGGTGATGGTTCCCTTAACGGTATGTGCGGAGCTGTCGTAGGTGGACTCGATCTTTTCGTAGGTATGGGACGAGGGCTCGAAGCGGAGAATAGAGAGCTGGTTGTTCTCTCCC
>CAMNBY010000019.1 GCA_946533615.1 uncultured Clostridia bacterium | reverse complement strand
TAATTGCAAAGCTCAGGGAGCTTGCTGTCATATTTACGATATTGATAGGCAGCGCCCTTGAGGGCTCGCTTGTAACGGCTGACTCAATGAAAAGCCGCGGCTACGGTCTCTCGGGAAGAACAAGCTATGCAAGGATAAGACCCGCCGCTGCCGACTGCGCGGTCTGCTGCCTGAGTGCGATACTCGGAGGTGTTTGCATTTTCGGCGCCGCCAGCGGCCGTATGGATTGTGTTTATTATCCGAGGCTGACACTGCCCAAGGCAGATGCAGCTTTTTGGGGGCTTGTAGTCTCTTATGCTTTGCTTGTGTTTATACCGCTTATTTATGATGCTATGGAGGGTGTGAAATGGAGATCGCGCGTGTCGAAGATCTGAGATTTCAATATAACGGCAGCGACAGCTTTGCACTCGACGGCGTCTCGCTGACCGTGAACAGGGGAGAGCTTCTCCTGCTGGCTGGTGCTTCGGGTAGTGGCAAGTCAACGCTTCTGCATATATTGAAGCCTGTGCTCCGACCCAGCGGCAAGCTTGAAGGCTCTGTTCGTCTGTTCGACAAGGACGCAAGCGAGCTTTCCGAACGCGAAGCTGCGGCAAGTATCGGTTATGTAGGGCAATCGCCCGATGAAATGATCGTCACCGATAAGGTATGGCACGAGCTTGCATTTACTGCCGAGAACCTTGGCCTGAGCCGCAGCGAGACCTCGCGCAGGATAGGCGAAACAGCCGAGTTCTTTGGCCTGAGTGATTTGCTCGACCGCGATTGCGACAGCCTTTCGGGAGGACAGAAGCAGCTGCTTGCACTTGCATCGTCCTGCGTTTGCACTCCCGAACTGCTGCTGCTTGACGAGCCGCTTGCACAGCTTGACCCGATCTCTGCCAACAGCTTTATATCTGCGGTTATAAGGCTAAACCGCGAGCTTGGCTTGACCGTGATAATGTCCGAGCATTGCATTGACGAGGTCTTTCAAATTGCCGACAGGGCAGTGATACTCGGACAGGGCAGAAAGCTTTTAGAAGCAGCGCCAGAAAGCATTGGAGAGGCAGCGCTTCCGCCTGAGGTATATCCTTTTTTGCCGACATCGGCAAGGATATGGCAGGCAACGGGCTGTGAAGGTAAGTGCCCTGTCACGCTTCCCGAAGCAAGAGAATGGATAGAAAATACAACGAAAAGCCGTAAGGCCAAAATCCTTGATACAACCGAAAGATCATTTTCCGAAACTGCCGTGTGGCTAAAGAAGCTGCGTTTCAGATTTGAGCGCAGCGGGAAAGACATAATCAAAGGTCTCTCTGTGACCGTTGGGCTCGGCGAGATCTTCGGAATCATCGGCGCTAACGGAGCAGGCAAAAGCACCTTGCTTTCTCTGATCTGCGGCACCAAGAAAGCCTACAGCGGAAAGCTTGAAATAAACGGCACTACGGCGCTTCTGCCTCAGGATCCGCGTCTGCTTTTTGCTGAAAGTACCGTCCTTACAGATGTTGCAGAGACAGCTTGTGGCGGACGCTCCGAAAAGCTCACTGCTGCTGTAAGAGCACTCGAAACCGTAGGCCTTGCAGGGTATGAGGACAGGCATCCGCTTGATCTTTCGGGCGGCGAACAGCAGCTTGCGGCACTGGCAAAGATTATTGCCGCCGACAGAGATGTACTTCTTCTTGATGAGCCCACCAAGGGCGTTGATCCGCTGTTCAAGGCGAGGATACATAAAGTGCTGAAAACGCTGGCTGAAAGCGGAAAGACAATAATACTCGTCAGCCATGATCTTGACTTGTGTGCCGCTGTGTGCGACAGATGTGCAATGCTTTTTGACGGAGAGCTTGTGGGCTGCGATATTCCGCAGCATGTGCTTTTCGGTAATAATTTTTATACGACAGCTGCCGCCCGTATCGCGAGAGGGTATATTGATAATGCGGTCACGCCCGAACAGGTGATCGAAGCCCTCGGCGGCGAGCCTCCGATCACGGAGCATAGGGATAATAACGGCAGTAAAATCTTCTTAGGACGAAGAGAGACCGTTTCCGCCTCAAAACCTCAGGGAAAGCGCTCCGCTTTTCTGACTGCTGTAAAGTTAGTCTCCGCGATAGCTTTCATTGCTTCTGCGGTGGTTTGCAGCGGCTTTCCGTCGGGGCTTTTCAAGCTTGGAGATGTAACGCCCTATATCCTGCTGACCGTTGCAGCGCTGCTGTGTGCCGTTGCTTTTGGTGCAGGGCGGAAGCTTGCGCCCGCAAGGCGCTTTGATACCTACGATCATCCGTGGATTTATGCGCTGTTTGCGCTGGCCATCATTCCTGCTACTTTGCTGCTTTCGGCGAGATATATCAATTCGGGAAAATTCCTGTTTGTGTCGTTTCTTGTGCTCTTTGAGACGCTCCTGCCGTTTTATCTTAGCTTTGAGAGACGGCAGGCAACAGCACGCGAAGCTGCAATGATCGCTGTGCTTACAGCTGCGGCAGTTGCGGGAAGAGCAGCCTTTTACATGATACCTCAGTTCAAGCCTGTATTGGCTGTAGTCATTCTTGCAGGCTGCGGATTCGGCGCAGAGGCTGGATTTATCGTCGGCTCGATGTCGATGCTTATTTCAAACTCGCTTTTCGGGCAGGGACCGTGGACGCCGTGGCAGATGTATTCTATGGGGCTTTGCGGACTTATTGCGGGACTTATCTTCTCGGGAAAGCGAAGCACTGTCAACCGAGCGGCGATCGCCGTAAGCGGACTTGTTCTTGCGGTCTGCGTTTACGGGGCTATCGTTAATCCCTCCACCTTGTTCATCATGCGGACGGAGATCAACAGGACGACGCTTACCACGGTCTACACCGCAGGTTTCCCGCTCGATCTTATACACGGAGTTGCAACGATGCTGTTTGTTTATGCTCTTGCTCCTGGATTTATGGAACGCGCCGAGAGGCTTCGTACAAAATACTTTTTCTTCAATGAAAGGCGGCAGGTACAATGAAATACAGATACGCTGTGTTCGACTTTGATCTTACGCTTGCTGATTCCTCTGTCGGGATCATTGAGTGCTACAAGTACACTCTGGCGCTTTTCGGTTATCCGATACCGTCGGATAAGGAGATCTACGACACCATCGGTAAAACGCTGGAGGAGTCGTTTGATATTCTCACAGGCATCAAAAACAACCCGCAGGACTTTGCGATGAGGCAGGCTTATGTGGAGAAGGCAAACACTGTAATGGCCGCAAAGACCGTGTTTTACGATGATGCTATAGCCCTGCTCCAGATCTTGCAGAACGCAGGCGTAAAGACGGCTATTGTTTCGTCCAAGATGAGATACAGGATAGAGGAGACCTTTATGCTGCACACGGGGGCTGTGGCCGTGGACGTGATCGTTGGGCTGGGCGATGCTCCGAAGCCGAAGCCCGACCCTTCGGGGCTGCTGCTTGCCTGCAATATGCTTGGAGCCGAAAAGGAGGAAACTATCTACATCGGGGACAATTATATAGATGCCGAGACCGCGAGAGCGGCAGGCATAGATTTCGGCGCTGTGACCACAGGCTCCACCACCGCAGAGCAGTTTTCCGAGTATCCCTGTGTAGCTGTCGGTGCTTCGCTGCTGGAACTCTTTCAAAAACTAAACAAACAGTA
>CAMNBY010000018.1 GCA_946533615.1 uncultured Clostridia bacterium | reverse complement strand
AAAGATCTGCTCAAGGATATTATCGGCGAGATGCTTGGCGAGGAAGTGCCTCTTGACCTTTCCACCGTTCCTTCCGTTATACTTGTTATCGGCGTGAACGGCGTAGGCAAGACCACCACCATCGGCAAGCTTGCAAACCAGCTGCATAACGAGGGCAGGAAAGTCATCGTTGCTGCTGCCGACACGTTCAGAGCTGCGGCTATAGATCAGCTTGAGGTCTGGACGGAGCGTGCAGGCGTTGACATAATCAAGCACAACGAAGGCAGCGACCCCGCATCTGTTGTTTTTGATGCGCTGACGGCAGCTAAGGCGAGAGGCGCCGATGTAGTTATCTGTGACACCGCGGGCCGCCTGCATAACAAGAAAAATCTTATGCAGGAGCTCAGTAAGATCTCCCGCATAGTTCATCAGCAGGCAGAGGGCTGCGCGCTTGAAGTTCTGCTCGCGCTCGATGCAACAACGGGACAGAACGCAGTTAATCAGGCTCGTCAGTTTAACGAGGCCTGCGATATAACTGGCATAATCCTCACAAAGCTGGACGGTACTGCCAAAGGCGGTATCATCATCAGCATCACAGAGGAATTACAGGTGCCTGTGAAGCTGGTGACGGTCGGAGAGAAGATCGACGATATCCAGCCCTTCAACACCAGAGATTTTGTAGAAGCATTGTTTG
Source organism: uncultured Clostridia bacterium (assembly GCA_946533615.1). Taxonomy (GTDB): domain Bacteria; phylum Bacillota; class Clostridia; order Oscillospirales; family Ruminococcaceae; genus FB2012. Next base: position 4,096 of record CAMNBY010000018.1, on the reverse strand, counting down.
AGTAATATACTCGGAGGAACTCTTTATGGATAAGGTTTTGTTTGTGATAGATATGCAGGAAATATATTGCGGCAGAGGACGAAACATGGAGAAATACCGCTATAATTCCGAAAACCTTATAGACGAGATAAACAAGAGGATCGCGGAATACAAGCCCGAGGAGATCTTCTATTTCAAGAGCATCGCAAAGGGGCTGGGCGGTCTTCTGGGAACGCTTCCAAAGGACGGCACACATGAAGCCAAATTCGTCGAGCGCCTGAAGATCGTTGGAAAGAACATTTACGAGCGTTCAAAGCCCGATGTGTTCTCGCTGGTCGAGATCGTTGATCTTATGCGTTCAAGGAACGTTAAGGAAATAGAGCTTGTCGGCGTTGACGGCGGCGGTTCTATCGGTGCCACTGCTGTAACTGCCACAAACGATCTTGATCTCAGGATAATCTACAACAACTTCTGCATTGCTTCCGCTGTGCCCGCAAAGGCTATGAAGTACAGGGAGAAGTTCAAGCAGAACAGGGTCACGTTTATAAACTGAGGTAAAGACATGAGGCTTTTGATCGCAAGCAACAACAAAGGAAAGATAAGAGAATATAAAGAGATACTCGAGCCGCTTGGCTTTGAACTGATCTCGCTTGACGAGGCGGGGATCGTTTCAGACCCCGAAGAAACAGGCGCCGACTTTGCAGACAACTGCTACATAAAAGCAAAGGCCGCCCACGACAAGACAGGGCTGAGCGTGCTTGCCGACGACAGCGGTCTGTGCGTTGATGCACTTGACGGCGAGCCCGGAGTTTTCTCTGCGAGATACGGAGGGCTTGACACTGCCGTGGAGCGCTCGCAGCTTGTGCTTGATAAGCTTGGCGATCTTCCGAAGGAGAAGCGCACAGCGAAATTCGTTTGCAGCATCGGGATACTGTTTTCCGACGGCAGATGGCTTGAGGCCGAGGGCGACGTCAAAGGCACCATCGGCTTTGGGTTTGTGGGCGAGAACGGATTTGGCTATGACCCGATATTCATGTACGGTGACAGAAGCTTTGCACAGCTGTCCGCCGAGGAAAAGAACGCAGTGTCGCACAGGGCGAACGCTCTGAAAGACCTATTGAATAAGCTAAAGGAGTTAGTCGATATATGTTGACAACAAAGCAAAGAGCAGAACTCAAGTCTTTGGCTGTTGGCCTCGACGCTTCCTTCCAGATAGGAAAGGGCGGCGTTAACGAGGCGCAGGTAAAGCAGATAGATGATTATCTCAGAGCTCACGAGCTCATCAAGATCAAAGTGCTGGATAATTCGCTTTATACCGCACGGGAAGCCGCCGAGGAGATCGCGGCAGCTATAAACGCCGAGGTCATTCAGGTCATCGGCTCTAAGGCGGTGCTTTATAAGCGAAACGAGAAAGACCCCGTAATAAAGCTCAGGAGCAAGTGATGGAAAAGATCGCGATTTTTGGCGGGACGTTCAATCCTGTGCATATCGGACACAGGCATATTCTTGACGCCGCTTTGCAGGCTGTTGCGCTTGACAGGGTGTTTGTCGTTCCGACACGGATACCGCCGCACAAGCAGGCTCACTCTTTATGTTCGGGTGATGACCGCGCAGAGATGTGCCGCCTGGCATTTGCAGATCTCAAGAATATTGAGGTCTCGGATTATGAGCTGAACAACGAAGGCAAGAGCTATTCTTTTTACACTGTGCAGCATTTCAAAGATCTGTATCCCGATGCTGAGCTGTATTTCATCATGGGCAGCGATATGCTGCTGTCCTTTCATGAATGGTTCAGGTATCGCGATATACTGGAGCTGACGAACATAATCAGCATCTCCCGCGAGGACGAGCTTGGCAGGGAGGAACTGGAGCGATATATCGCAGAGTACGGCCTTCCGGAAGAGAAGATCGTTATTTCGGATGCAAAGCCGATTGAGCTGTCTTCGACACAGCTTCGCGAAAGGCTTGCGGAGGGCCTGGACTGCGAGAATTATCTGGCGCCTGCGGTCCTGGAATATATTAACAGCAAAAATCTATATAGTAATGAGGAAAAGGAATTAATGCCTGATAAGAAAAAGTATTCGGAGTACAAGGAGTTTATAAAGAATAATCTTTCTAAAAAGAGATACAATCACTCGCTGAATGTTGCAGACGCAGCATTGAAGCTTGCCGACAGATATGACGGCGACAAGGAAAAGGCGTACCTTGCAGGCCTGCTGCATGATGTTTGCAAGGAGCTGCCGCCCGAAGAGCAGCTGGCACTTGCGAAGCAGAGCGATCTTGACGTGAGCGAGATAGAGCTGACAGCTGTTCCGCTGTTTCATGCGGTGGCAGGCTCGGTGTTCATTCAGCAGAGATTCGGTATAACCGATCCCGAGATAATCAGGGCGATACGTTATCACACGGTTGCCTGCGGAGATATGGACAAGCTCTCAAAGATAATCTACATAGCCGATCTTATCTCCGAGGACAGGGATTACAAGGACGTCAAGAAAATGCGCAAGGTCGCGGAGCAGGGGCTTGACAAGGCAATGCTTGAAGCGCTCAGGTTTTCGATCACCGACTCGGTCGTAAAGGGCAACACCATCCCGGCCTGTACGCTTGAGGCTTACAACGATCTGATAAAAGCCGAAAAGGCCGGTTCAAAATAAAGGAGGATCATTATGGCAGAAGTTACACAGAAGCAGAAGCTTGAAACTATCATAAAGGCGCTTGACTCCAAACGTGCCGAGGACATTCAGCTTATCGGGATAAAGGATCTTACCATTATCGCAGATTACTTTGTTATTGCGAACGGAACCTCCAACACCCAGACAAAGGCACTCGCCGACAGCGTTGAATACGAACTGAAGCAGCTTGGGGTCGAGCCTATCCGAGAGGAAGGCTATGCAGGCGCCAACTGGATAATCCTTGATTATAACGATATCGTTGTCCATGTTTTCTACAAGGAAACAAGAGAGTTCTACAATCTTGAAAAGCTCTGGCAGGACGGCGAGTTTGTGGATATAAGCGAGTATATAGTTAAAGAATAATTTTTGCAAAGGACTGATACAAATGAGAAATTACGATTTTGCCGCTATCGAAGCAAAATGGCAGAAGTATTGGGAGGAGAACGAGACCTTCAAGACCGATGTGTGGGATTTCAGCAAACCCAAGTTCTATGCTCTTGATATGTTTCCCTATCCTTCGGGTGTTGGCCTACACGCGGGACACCCCGAGGGCTATACCGCGACCGACATCGTTTCAAGAATGAAGCGTATGCAGGGGTACAATGTTCTTCACCCGATGGGCTATGATTCCTTCGGCCTTCCCGCCGAGCAGTATGCCGTAAACACCGGCAATCACCCGAACGGCTTTACTCAGGAGAATATCAAGACATTCTCAAAGCAGCTGAAAGAGCTTGGCTTTGACTATGACTGGTCTAAGATGGTAGCGACATCAGACCCCTCCTATTACAAGTGGACGCAGTGGATATTCAAGCAGCTCTATCTCGACGGCTACGCCAAGTACATAGATATGCCCGTCAACTGGTGCGAGGAGCTTGGTACGGTTCTTTCAAATGACGAGGTCATCGACGGAAAGTCTGAGCGCGGCGGTTTCCCCGTTGTCCGCAAGAACATGAAGCAGTGGGTAATTGATCAGCCCGCATTTGCAGAGAAGCTTCTCGAAGGCCTCGACGAGATCGACTGGCCCGAATCTACCAAGTCTATGCAGCGCAACTGGATTGGCCGCTCGACTGGTGTCGAGGTAGAATTCAATATTGTCGGAGGCGGGAAGTTCTCTATCTTCACCACCTGTATCGAGACCATCTACGGTATCACATTTATGGTGCTGGCGCCTGACGGCGATATAGTTGAAGGACTCCTTGACCGCGTGCAGAACCGCGAGGAGGTCGAGGCTTATATCGCAGAGACCAAGAAGAAGAACGACATGGACCGCACAGAGCTGAACAAGACAAAGTCGGGCTGTGAGCTCAAGGGCGTGACCTGCATAAACCCTGTAAACGGCAAGGAAGTGCGTATGTTCATCGGCGACTTCGTGCTTGCAAGCTACGGCACGGGCGCAGTAATGGCAGTACCGAGCCACGACCAGAGAGACTTTGAGTATGCGATCGCAC
>CAMNBY010000017.1 GCA_946533615.1 uncultured Clostridia bacterium | reverse complement strand
GGTCTTGCAACAGGCCATGTAAACGAGATCTATCATCCGGGATATGTTGCAAAAAGAATGGAGATCGGCGCTGTTATAGGTGCTGCTCCCGCTTCTAACGTAAGGAGAGAGAGACCGGCAGCCGGCGATGTAGTTATCCTGCTTGGCGGTAAGACTGGCAGAGACGGCTGCGGCGGCGCAACGGGTTCTTCCAAATCACACACCCTGCACTCGCTCGAAAGCTGCGGCGCCGAGGTACAGAAGGGTAACGCTCCCGAGGAAAGAAAGCTCCAGAGGCTTTTCCGCAATCCCGAAGTTACCGCAATGATAAAGCGCTGCAACGACTTCGGTGCAGGCGGTGTTTCCGTTGCTATCGGCGAGCTGACCGACGGCCTTGTTATTGATCTGAACGCTGTCCCCAAGAAATATGACGGTCTTGACGGCACAGAGCTGGCTATCTCCGAATCTCAGGAGAGAATGGCAGTAGTTATCGCCGCCGAGGATACCGACAGATTCATGGCCGAGGCCGCCAAGGAAAACCTTGAAGCCACCCTCGTCGCTAAGGTAGTTGACGAGCCAAGGCTCAAGATGAACTGGAACGGCAAGACCATCGTTGATCTTTCCAGAGAGTTCCTTAACTCCAACGGTGCCGAAAAGCACACTGATATCAAGGTGGATACTCCTGTATTCGCAGCAAAGGACAATGAGGAAGATTCTCCCGAGCGCTGGGAGGCTATGATCTCCAATCTCAATGTCTGCTCGCAAAAGGGACTGGTAGAGCGCTTTGACTCAACGATCGGCGCAGGAACTGTCCTGATGCCCTACGGCGGCAAATACCAGAACACTCCCACTCAGGCAATGGCCGCCAAGATCCCAGTACTTGAAGGCGAGACCAAGACCGCTTCCATCATGGCATGGGGCTTCAATCCCTTCCTTGCCAGCAAGAGCCCCTATCACGGCGCTATGAGCGCAGTCGTAGAGAGCATCGCAAAGGTAGTTGCGACAGGCGGCAAATATGAGAATGTAAGACTCACCTTCCAGGAATACTTTGAGAGAACAAAGAACGATCCTTCGCGCTGGGGCAAACCCTTTGCGGCACTTCTCGGCGCTTATAAGGCACAGCTTGAGCTTGGCTGCGCTTCGATCGGAGGCAAGGACTCGATGAGCGGCACCTTTGAAGAGATTGACGTTCCGCCCACGCTCGTTTCCTTTGCAGTAACAACAGCAAAGACTGACAAGATCGTTTCTCAGGAATTCAAGGCTCCAAACGCCACGGTAATACTCATCAAGCCCGAGTATGACGAGAACAGGCTCGTAAACTTCGAGTCGCTCAAAAAGGTATTTGGCCTTGTTGAAAAGCTTACCGAAGAGGGCAAGGCGGCTGCGTGCTGGGCAGTTTCATACGGCGGTATATCCGAAGCCGTTGCAAAGATGTCCATGGGCAACAAGATCGGCTTCCGCTTCACAGAGGAATGTGCCCCCGCAGAGCTTTACAGACCCTGCTACGGCGCTTTTGTGATCGAGCTTACCAAGGGCTTCAACACCGAGAACATCGACCTTCCTGCCGACAGCTACAGAATGCTCGGCGTAACATCAAGCAATTACGTTATCGACTGCGGCAAGTACACAGTTGATATGGAAAAAATGGAAAAGCTCTGGGCAGAAAAGCTTGAGCCCGTCTTCCCTGCTACCGTCAAGGAGCCCGCAGAGAGGCCTCAGAAATTTGAATACGAGGCAGAGACAAGAAAGGCACCTGCAATCAAGGTTGCAAAGCCCAAGGTGCTTATCCCTGTATTCCCCGGAACAAACTGCGAATATGACACTGCAAGAGCCTTTGAGAAGGCAGGCGCCGAGGCAGATATATTCGTTGTCCGCAACCTCAATGCTCAGATGATCTCCGAGTCCGTGAACGAGATGGAAAAGAAGATCAAGCAGAGCCAGATCGTAATGCTCCCGGGCGGTTTCTCGGGCGGCGACGAACCCGATGGCTCTGGCAAGTTCATCGTTTCCTTCCTGCGCAATCCGCGCCTGACCGATTCTATCCATGACCTGCTGCAAAACCGCGACGGCCTGATGCTCGGCATCTGCAACGGCTTCCAGGCTCTTATAAAGCTCGGCCTTGTACCCTATGGCGAGATAGTTGATATGCGTGACAACTCACCTACACTCACATTCAACACTATTCACCGCCACCAGTCCAAGATGGTCAACACAAGGATCGCTTCCAACAAGTCGCCATGGCTCAGCTCCTGCAAGGTCGGTGACATACATAATGTCGCTATCTCTCACGGCGAGGGTCGCTTTGTTGCAACTCCCGATGAGATCGCGCTGCTTGCAAAGAACGGTCAGATCGCAACTCAGTACGTTGACTTTGACGGCGAGCCCACAATGAACATACACTGCAACCCCAACACCTCTGTTGAGGCTATCGAGGGTATCACCTCTCCCGACGGCCGTGTCCTCGGAAAGATGGGACACTCCGAGCGTAAGGGCGGCGGCGTTTGCATCAACGTTCCTGGCGAAAAGGATCAGCAGATATTTGAAAACGGCGTAAGATACTTCAAGTAATGATAATAAAGGGGCGGTTATCCGCCTCTTTTCTTTAGGTGATGCTATGATAAAGGCTTTAACTCATTATGCCCTGCCCGTGCTTTTCGCGGTGATGAGTCTTGTGTCCTTCACGGCATACGGCATCGACAAGCACAAAGCACGAAAGCACAGATGGCGAATACCCGAGAAGACCCTGTTCGCGCTGAATCTGCTTGGCGGCTTCATTGGCGGCTGGCTTGGAATGTTCACCTTCAGACACAAGACAAAGCACCCAAGCTTTTATATAGTGCAGACCCTTGCTGCGGTGCTGTGGGTCGGACTTACGGTCTGGCTCATGATGAAATAAAAACAGGCATCATAACTCACGGCGAGTTATGATGCCTTAGGCAATACCGCACAACCATTGTGCGCAAGATGCGCAGTCAGATTTTTCGTCAGATTGCCTAAATTCGACGCAGGAAGGCTGACGCC
>CAMNBY010000016.1 GCA_946533615.1 uncultured Clostridia bacterium | reverse complement strand
AAGGCTCTGCACAGAGCTTGGCGTTGATCCTTACTATGAGATAGTCCTCAATCCAGAATACTTTAAGATCGCAAACGAAGGCAACAACTACACAAACCTGTATCAGCAGGATATTTTCAGACAGGAGATAGTTTATTTTGCGGTTCTTGCAATGCTGATAGCAGTGCTTTCTGTGATCGCTGTCGTAAGGACAGTGTTTGCCGAGCGTGAGAACCACATCTTTCTGCTCAGAAGAATAGGCATCTCGAAACGTCAGATACGGGTGATGTACATTATCGAGTGTCTGATATTCACCCTGCTCAGCATCGGGGCAGGCATAGTTTTCGGTATGCTTGCTTATTACGGGATATACGCCTTTGATGTTCATTTCCTTGAGGGCAAGCCCTACTCGGGCTTTACGACCGAGCCTGATATCCTGAAAACGACGGTCAGTCCTTATCTTATGGCTGTGCTGTTTTCGTCAGTCGTTCTGCCTCTGGGCTATATCATATCCGTTCTGCTCATGAAGATAAGGGTACGCTCACACCTCCGCAGAAAGCCGGGCTCTCTTCGCTCAATCCTTTCACGCATCTTTTCAAACGGTATAGTTACTGCGATCCAGGTAACTGCGCTTTCGCTGATCTGCTTAGGCACTGTGCTGAGCTATATGCTCTTTACTGACAGCGGAAAGGACCCATTCCTTCCGATGTCCTCCTACAACAGATACGAGATAGAGAACGTCAGCCGCGACCTCTCATTTGAAGAGGATGGCTTTGAGGAATACATCTATGCGTTTTCATCGTCATCATCAATATACGGCAATTTTTCCGTCTACAATCAACAGGACAGAACAGCAGGCATAACCGACGAGACCGCCGATAAGCTCGGTGCGATCTCCACGGGCAAGCTCGTTCAGACCTTTATAGAGGTGAAGGGCAACGACCGTCTGCTCGGCAAGCTGAGCTTTGGCAGCACCGACGATCAGTTCAATCTTTTTCACAACTGCTCAAAGGAGATAGAAAGCTATCTGAAAGGCGACAGAGCCCTATATTCGATAAGGACAAAGCTGGTCGATGCTCAGACGATAAGCTCACTCGATAAATATCTGATCGAGGGAAGCATAAATATCGAAAAGCTTGCAAGTGGTGAAGAGGTCATCCTTGTAAACCGCTCGGGCGAGCCCCGACTTGATCTCGGCGACAAGATCATTATCGGCTCAGCAGCAGTGTCAAGCAGTGTCGGTATCGGTGCAGACAGCCTTAACACTTCTCCCACTAAGATCGGAGCTGTGATCTCGCTGCCCGCCGATGCTGACAAGCTGATAAAATACGCTGTGTGCGAGGACGATTACGGCCTGCTGACTACACAGACAGGCGCAGAAGCTCTTGGACTTCACGGTGCAGTCTACACCGAGGTGTTTTCCAAAGAGCACATCGACGGCAGCCTTATCCCAACAGGCGCAGGAATGGAGATCATATCCTACTCGGGCGAAAAGCACAAGGCTTTTCTGGCAAGGCTGAGAACACTTTCAGGCTCGATGGTCATCGTTGTAATTATGTCGCTCCTTGGCTTTGCGGCATACTGGAGCGGTATCGGCATGAAAATAAGGCTGAAGGAGTATCAGATAAGCACACTACGAGCTTTAGGAGCTTCAATCAGACGACTCAGGCGAAAGCTGCTTGCCGACAGCCTAAAAATACCTGTTGCTGCTTCACTCATCGCCTACGGCGGAGCAAGACTCGCGCAAAAGCTCTCCTGTTCTGCTTACGAGCGGATAATCGAGCTTGAGAGCAATTACAATGATAAGCTGAAAACTCCGATGACAGAAGCCGAAGCGGATCAGCTGAGCAAGGCCTTTAGTCGCGAATACGATCATATTCGCCTTGTGTATCTTACTGATGAGCAGCTATGGAACCCCAAGGCGGGAGTGCCTATGCTGGTGATCTTTGCTGCGGTTTGCGCGGTCACGGTGATAATAACTATCGGTTCGCTCAGAGGGCTTGGCTATAACATAGCGGCTTCAATGAGCAGAGGGAGGAAAAGACGATGATAAAAACAAAAGACCTCACCCGTACCTACGGCAAGGGCGAGGGCATGGTGACGGCACTTGGCGGCGTGTCGCTGACTATCAATGACGGCGAAATGGTCGCCATTATCGGCAAGTCGGGCTCGGGGAAATCCACGCTTTTGAACCTTCTCGGCGGGCTGGACAAGCCCACCTCCGGGCAGATATTCTTCGGCGACAAAGAACTCGGCTCGATGAAGGACAAGGAGCTTGCGGAGTTTCGCTTGAAGAACATCGGCTTTGTGTTCCAGTTCTTTGACCTTATCCCAGAGCTGACCGCAGAGGAGAATGTTTTGCTGCCCTCACGTCTTGCGAAAAACAAGGCCGCAAGCGCCGAGGATATCTACAAGGCACTCGACATCTCCGACCGGGTGAAGCACTACCCCTCGGAGCTTTCCGGCGGACAGCAGCAGAGGGCGGCTATCGCCCGCGCGCTTATCAACAGCCCCGATGTCATCCTCTGCGATGAACCGACAGGCAACCTTGACAAGGCTTCGGGTGAAGAGGTAATGGCGCTGCTGAAACGGCTCAACTCCGAGCAGGGCAAGATGGTCATCATCGTGACCCACGATGCGGAGATCGCGGCGCAGTGCAGGCGGGTCATCGAGATATCCGATGGGAAGATAATTTAGAAAAAGATATATCTTACTGCCAAAAAGGCTGCGCAGATAATCTCTGCACAGCCTTTTTACATATTAAGGCAACACCGCATGACCTCTGTGCATCAGATGCGCCGTCCAGATTTTCGTCAGATTGCCTAAATTCGACGCAGGCTTGCTGACGCA
>CAMNBY010000015.1 GCA_946533615.1 uncultured Clostridia bacterium | reverse complement strand
GTAATCGGGAATGAACAGAACTACAAGCACCGCCGCCAGCGCCAGCACCAAAAGTATGATTATGATTATCAGAACAAAAGGCGTACCGCCCGTTTTCTTCTTTTTCTTTTTACTGCTCTGTTTCTTCGCGGCAGGCTTCTTCGCCGCCGTTTTCTTTTTCTTCGTCTCTGCCATAGTGCTCCTTCTTTATGTCTTCGGCGGCTGCACGAGCCTGCGCTTCGGCCTGCTCCTGTGTGCCGTTGTTCTCTATTATGTAGTCTGCGCGGCTGCGGAAGAATTCCTCGCTCAACTGAGAGTCTATCCGCTCCGATGCCGTCAGGCGGTCAAGCCCGTCACGGCGCATGATGCGTTCGAGCCTGAGCTCCTTGTCTGCCGTGCAGGCAACGATGACATCACAGAATCTGTCAGCCCCTGCCTCAAAAAGCGTGGGCGCGTCAAGCAGTATCAGCCCGGCGCCGTTTTCCGCCAGCGCAACGATGCGTGCTTCTATCTCTCTGTTGATGTACGGGAAAATGATCCCGTTCAGCTGCTCAAGCTTTTCCTTGTCCTTAAAGACCGCCTTTCCGAGAGCCCTCCTGTCAAGGTGCAGCTTTTCGTCAAAGCAGGCAGGGAAGTGCAGGCTGAGCTCCTTGCAGCATTCCGAGCTGTCAACCGTCACAGCCCTAGCGACCTTGTCGCAGTCAATGACAGCAAAGCCCTCTTTGAAAAAAGTCTCGCAGACAGTTGTCTTTCCGCTGCCTGTCTGCCCTGTGAGGCCGACAACAATGTAATTCCTGCTCAAAGCTCGATCACCTTAAATCCCGCTGCCCGAAGCAGCCTGTTGTAGACCGCAAGTCCGACGCCTGTCTCTCGCGGACATCTGGCGTAGACACGCTCGGCGCCTACCTCGTCCAGCTCCCGCAGCACATCAAACAGCCTCGCGGCCTGCTCTTCGTCTGTCTCTCCGTATGGGATAACGTTCGCGCCCTTGGCTTCCGTGTCCTCCTTGCCGAAGGTCATGAACCACACGCCCTGTCCCGCCATCTCCATCGCAAAGACCTCAAAGCTCTCGTCGTCGCCGCGGACGATCGTAACATCAGCCTTCGGCGAGTAGTGCTTGTATTTCATTCCGGGTGAAGCCACCGCCGCGTCGCTCGCAACGGCCTCAGTCACTCCCTTGTCAACGATGACCTCCGCGATCTCGCTCATCTCCTCGCGGGAGATGAACCCGGGGCGCAGCAGCCTTATCTTGTCACCCTCAAAGGCAATGACAGTGCTCTCGACACCCACAGCGCAGCTGCCGTCGTCGATGATGCAGGGGATACGTCCGTCCATGTCGTTAAAAACGTGGCTCGCCTTTGTGGGCGACGGGCTCCCCGAAAGATTTGCCGAGGGCGCCGCGATAGGGAAGCCGCACTCCCTTATCAGCCGCCTTGCGGTCTTGTTCGACGGCATACGGATCCCGACGGTGTCAAGGCCGCCGCTCGTGGTCTTAGGTATCAGTTCGCTTTTAGGCATTATCATCGTAAGCGGCCCGGGCCAGAAGACCTCGGCGCATCTGCGCGCAAGCGCTGGTATCTCCGTCACAAGCGGAGCTATCATGTCAAACCCCGCAACGTGAACGATCAGTGGGTTGTCCTGAGGCCTGCCCTTGGCTATGAATATCTTCTCAACAGCCGCAGGGTCGAGCGCGTTTGCCGCAAGCCCGTAAACCGTCTCCGTCGGCATTCCAACCACTTCGCCGCGTTTCAGCAGTTCAGCAGCCCTCTTGACCGATTCCTCGGAATTGTCAAGTATTACTGTATCAAATGCTCTTTCCATTATTCCTGCGCTGCCAGCTTCGCAGCCTGATCGGCCGTCGCCAGTGCGTTTATCACCTCGTCAAGATTTCCGTTTAATATGCTGTCCAGCTTGTAAAGCGTCAGCCCTATCCTGTGGTCGGAGATGCGGCTTTCGGGGAAGTTGTAGGTCCTTATCCTCTCCGAGCGGTCGCCCGTGCCGACCTGTGAGCTACGCGCCTCGGCTCTTTCGCTGTCATAAGCCTTCTGCTTCTGCTCCAGCAGCCTCGACCGCAGCACCTTCATCGCCTTGTCCTTGTTCTTGTACTGCGAGCGTTCGTCCTGACATTCCACTACCATTCCCGTCGGCAAATGGGTTATCCTTATCGCCGAGGACGTCTTGTTGATGTGCTGGCCTCCGGCACCCGACGAGCGGAAAACATCTATCTTCAGTTCATCGTCCTTGATCTCCAGCTCTACATCTTCCGCTTCGGGCAGCACCGCCACAGTCACCGTCGAGGTGTGTATCCTGCCCTGGCTCTCCGTCTCGGGGACACGCTGTACGCGGTGAACTCCGCTCTCGTACTTGAATCTTGAATAGGCGCCGCCGCCCTCGATCATAAACGATATTTCCTTGTATCCGCCAAGCTCAGTCTCGTTCGCCGAGAGCACTTCGGTCCTGTAGCCTTTCTGCGCCGCATAAAGCGAGTACATTCTGTAGAGCGAGCCCGCGAACAGCGCTGCCTCCTCGCCGCCTGCTCCGCCCCTGATCTCAACGATAACGTTCTTCTCGTCGTTGGGATCCTTCGGCAGCAGCAGCAAGGTCAGCTCCTGCTCAAGCTCCTCCGAGAGCTTCTTCGACTCAGTAAGCTGCGCCTGAGCCATTTCTTTCAGGTCGCGGTCAAGGTCGCCGCCCTCAAGCAGCTCCTCCGCTTCCTCACGCTCCGCAACAGCCTTCTTGTATTCCCTGTATTTTTCTACTATCGGCGAAAGCTCGCTGTATTCCTTCATCAGGGCAGTGTACTGCTCGGTGTCGTTCACCGTCTCCTGCTGAGTCAGCCTTTCACTTATCTCATTGAACTTATCCTCTATAACCGTCAGCTTGTCAAGCATCATTGAAATTCCTCCCGTAGCTTTCATTAACAGATAACTCAGGAGAGCCGCTACTGCCGCCCGTCGGTGATGATGCTCTTTACGTTCTTCTCGGCCTTCAGCCTCGGTATCATGAATTCTCGTCCGCAGCCCTCGCACCTCAGCTTGAAGTCCATGCCCGAGCGCAGCACGATCATTCTTCCGCTGCCGCATGGGTGCTGCTTTTTCATTACAAGAATATCGCCCTTCTGTATGTCCATTTCTCTCTTCCTTTACAATTCTGCGGTCGTTCCTGATTTATTATTATACCACGTTTAAGTAATAAAAGCAACCCCTAATCCGGCAAGCCCACGGAAATCAATTTTCAAAAACGACCTGTAAAATCATCTTATCATGCGGTTGAAGCCCTCACGGTGCTTTGTGGAAGTTCCCGTGATACCTTCGTCGTAGTAAATCTCCACAAGCTCCCATTCGTCTTGGTTGTTGATATACTCATTGAAATAATTTCTCTGAGTTGCGAGCGAATTTAATTGATCAGAGTGCTCCGACGAGGACGATTAATCAAAATAGGCTTTGCAGAAATGCAGAGCCTTTCGCTTTGCCCTCAGACGAACTGAAACGCCCCTCAGCACCTTCCAAGCCTGCGGAGCGGAAAACTAACCGCCTGAAAAGAAAAGACCTGAGAATTGCTTGTATGAGCAAATCTCAGGTCTTTGTCTGCTATTCAGGCAGTTATTTCGTTGCACGCCATAATGCCGATCTGAACCTCAGCGTAACGGAAAGCGAGTGTGTCATTAGACTTTGGGCTAATGGCGCATCTTT
>CAMNBY010000014.1 GCA_946533615.1 uncultured Clostridia bacterium | reverse complement strand
CCGCCATTATCACCTTGCTGTCGTAGCCGGGCATATCCCACGCCTCGGGAACGGCAAAGCTGTCAACAGGAGAACCCTGCTGTATGCCGCGGCAGAAGGCCGTGAGGTTCTGCTCGTTTTTCAGCAGGATAGATGCGATGATGTCGGTGCGGGTCTCGCTGCTCTTCGGCAGGGTCTCGAAGCCAAGCTTTTCAAACAGCCTGCACGCGAAAACGCTGGTCTTTATCGCGGCGCTTACAGTCTGGGGAGCGAGGAAGAAGCCGAGATAGAGCTCGCGGTTAACATCTCCCGTGCTGCCGACCTCTTTTCCCATGCCGATACAGGTAAGCCTGTCGGCGCATTTTTCGACAAGGTCTGCTCTGCCGCAGATGTAGCCGCCGGTGGGGGCAATTCCGCCGCCCGGATTTTTTATCAGCGAGCCGACTATCAGGTCTGCGCCGACGGCGAGCGGTTCGCGCTTCTCGACGAACTCGCCGTAGCAGTTGTCAACAATTACTATTATATCAGGGTTGCCGCTTCTTGCGGCGGTGATGATCTTTTCGATGACCGAGATGTCATAGGACGGACGCAGGGAGTATCCGCGCGAGCGCTGGATATATGCGACCTTTGCAGCTGACGAGAGCTCGGTTATCCTGCCGTAATCGGGGGTCGTTTCGTCAACGAGATCGGCCTGAAGATATTTTATCCCGAAGTCGCGGAGCGAGCCCTTACCTGCTTCGCCCCTGATGCCGATGACCTCCTCCATTGTATCATACGGAGCGCCCGTTGCGGCGAGCATTGTGTCGCCTGTTCTCAGGACGCCGAAAAGTGCCGTAGAGAGTGCGTGCGTGCCGTTAGCAAAGGAAGCCCTGACTATGGCGTCCTCGCCGCCGAGAGCCTTTGCAAAGACCCTGTCAAGTGTGTCGCGGCCGATGTCGCCGTAGCCGTAGCCTGTGGTACCTTTAAGGCAGCTCTCGCTGACCCTGTTCTCTATGAACGAGGCCAGCACCTTCTGTCCGTTGTATTCGGCGATCTCGTCTGTCTTTCTGAATATTTCAGAGCACTCGCTCTCGGCCTTGTCAGCAAGGGCGAGAAGGCGCTCATCTATGCTGAAGTGTTCAGTCGTCATCAACGTCTTTCCTCTCAAAAACAATATCGTGAGAGATAGCCTTGAAGCCTATCTCCTCGTAGTAGCTGACACGGTGTGGCCTTGCAAAAAGGCGGACGGTGAAGCCGTCGCGGGTCAGCCTTTCGCCTATCCAGTAAAGCAGGCGGCGTGCGTGGAACTCTCCGCGGCGCTCGGGCACCGTGGCAACGTGGCCGATAAGCGCGACCTTGTCAACTATGTACTGGATAGTGGCGGTGGTGTAATCTCCCAGCAGGAAGGACTGTGAAAGCCCTCTCCTTACGCGGTGGGAGGTATCGGTTATCCAGAGCTCGTAGCTCTGAGCCAGCGACGGGAAGCTCCGTGACAGCACCTCGAAAACATCGTCCAGCTTTGGAAGCTCATTCACGTCCAGATCGGGCAGTTCGTTTTTGGACACGAACTCGAACTGAGTGCGGTGGTCGGTGGAATATTCCTCCTCCAGCAGCGGGCGGAGTCCGGGAGCGAACTCAACGGGAAGCTCGACCACGGCAGGAGCGATCATTCCGATAAAGCCCGCAAGCTCGGAAAGGGTCTCGCTGTCAAAGCTCTCGCCCTCAACGCAGGCGACGATCATCGAAGAATTGAACACCGCAACGGCGCCGACGGCTCTGTCCTCCCGCGAGATCTCGAAGAGCCGCGAAAAGTCGTATTCTGTTTTATATGCGTAGTAGTGTGACTTTACGCGGCGGGAGTAGTGGTCATGTCTGAGGCTCTCCAGAAGCGTGTCACATTGGGAAAAGAGCTGCTTAATCATGGTTCTCCTATAGCTTACAGAGCCTTGACGCACTGCTTGAAGTGCCTGCCTCTGTCCTCGAACATACGGTACATATCAAAGCTTGCACAGGCGGGTGAGAGGGTGACGATGTCGCCTGCCTCGGAATTATCGTAAGCTGCTTTTACGGCCTCCTCCATGTTTTTTACTCTGATTATCTTCAGGCCGCTGTCAGCAAAGAGAGGTGACGCCGTTACGGCGTCCTGTATCTTCTGGGCGGTCTCGCCCATGAGGATAAGCACCTTTGCCTTGCGGCAGATCTCGTCGGCCATCGGCTCAAAGGAAATGCCCTTGTCGGAGCCGCCCTGAATGAGTATCTGCTTCTGGTCGAAGGCAGCAAGGCAGGCGAGGACTCTTGTGGGGCTTGAGGCAATGGAGTTGTTGTAATACTTAACGCCCTCGATCTCGCGGACGAATTCGATCCTGTGCTCGACGCCGCCGAACTCGCGGGCGACCTTCGCAACGGTCTCGGGCTTGACCTCGCCGTAGGTCATGGCGATAGCCGTCAGGTAGTCCTCAACGTTGTGCATTCCCGGTATCTTGATGTCGCGCATATTGACATACTCGGTGACCTTGCCGCGCTCGTTGTAGCAAAGCATTCCGTCCTCGCGGAGGAAGGAGCCGTTCTCGGGCTTTTCCTTTATGCTGAAATAAGCAAGGTCGCCGCGGACGGTGTCGGAAAGGTTCCTTGTGGTCTCGTCGTCAAGGCTGAGGACAGCGCGGGAATATGCGTTCTGGTGGTATAGTATATTGCGCTTGGACTCGATGTACTCGTTCATGTCCTTGTGGACGTTCAGGTGGTTGGGGCGGATATTTGTGATGCCGGCGACGTCGGGGCTTTCGCGCATCGAGATCAGCTGGAAGCTGGAGAGCTCTACAACTGCGCAGTCGGACTCGGAAACTGTCTCGATTATCGGGAGCAGCGCCTTACCGATGTTTCCGCCGAGAAGCACGCGCTTGCCTTCGGCCTTGAGGAACTCGCTGACAAGTGTGGTGGTGGTAGTCTTTCCGTCCGAGCCAGTGATAGCGTAGGTCTTGCAGGGGCAGAGGTCGAAGAAGGTCTCCATTTCGGAGGTGACAACAACGCCCGAGCGGCGCACCTCGGTAAGCTTTTCGTTATTATAGTACATTCCCGGAGTGCGGAAAACGATATCACAGTTGAACAGCTCGTCAAGATAGCCCTCGCCGAGAGCGAACTCTGCGCCTCTTGAAAGGAACTCTTCGTATATATCCTGATCGAAATGCTCCTCGTCCTTTTTATCACATATAACGACATTGATGCCCTTCGAGAGGAAGAGCTTTATAAGGTCGTTGTGGCTGACGCCGGTGCCGATGAAGGCGACCCTTTTGTCCTTGAGCATATTGAAGTATCTTTGTATCTTTGACATAAAATATCTCCTTTACGGTTTTACGGTGAACGCGGCCTTTCGCGAACACAATTATACTATTTTATTATATTACATTTCGGCAAAAAGTTCAAGTGTTTTTTGTACAAATTTCCATTAACACACGGGCTGCTATTTGACAAGATAGTGTAAACGTTTTTTCAGCCTACAAAATTCTAAAATAACGCCCCCGGGCTGCGCTTTTTTTGTAAAAAATAATAAAATATGATAATTTTGTGTTAAGGCTATTGTAAAATCAGGACAGATAAAGTATAATAGAAGTAGAATTATATTCGGAGGTGCGGTATGGAAAAAACAGTAAATACAGGAAATCCCTTCGGCGAGAAGAAGACCGTTGCACCGCTCGGGCTGATCGCGATGAACGGAATAACCGAGCTGGGCGCTAAGATCAACGAGTATCTTATCCGCTTCAACAAAGAGCACGGCGAGGCAAAGGACACCTATCTTATCGAGACCGACTGTCCGAGGTTCTCCTCGGGCGACGGAAAGGGACTTATCAAGTCCACGATCAGAGGATATGATCTGTTCATTCTCGTTGACTGCGGCAACTACAGCTGTACTTACAAGTATTACGGCAAGGAGAACGCAATGTCTCCCGACGACCATTTCCAGGATCTTAAAAGGATCATTCAGGCGGCCAGCGGCAAGGCATACAGGATCAACGTTATAATGCCTTCGCTCTACGGCGGCAGACAGCACAGACGGAGCTACCGCGAGAGCCTTGACTGTGCAGTTGCTCTTCAGGAGCTTCAGAACATGGGCGTTGAGAACATCGTGTGCTTTGACGCTCACGATCCCAGGGTACAGAACGCTATCCCACTGATGGGCTTTGACAACATCATCCCGTCCTATCAGGTACTCAAGGCGATGTTCAGGAGCATCGAGGACCTGAAGACCGACAAGGAGCACTTCATGATCGTTTCTCCCGATGAAGGCGCTATCAACAGGAATATGTACTATGCTTCTGTGCTGGGTGTTGACCTCGGTATGTTCTACAAGAGGCGCGATTATTCCGTTATCGTGAACGGACGCAACCCGATCATTGCTCACGAGTATCTCGGAAACGATGTTACAGGCAAGGACGTTTTCATCGCCGACGACATCATCTCCTCGGGCGAGTCCATGCTGGACATCGCAGTTGAGCTGAAAAAGCGCAACGCCAAGAGGATCTTCGCTTACGCGACTTACGCTATCTTCACAAACGGCCTCGAGACCTTTGACAAGGCCTACGCCGACGGCATCATAGACGGAGTGTTCGGCACGAACCTTACATACCGCTCGCCCGAGCTGCTCCAGAGGACATGGTTCCACGAGGTTGACTGTGCCAAGTATATCGCATACTTCATCGAGTCCCTGAACCACGATATGTCGGTATCCAAGATAATAGATCCTCACCAGAAGATCGAGGCCCTTCTGAAAAAATACGAGCAGAAATAATATTATCCGAATGATCGGACGGAGCTGATCCGCCCGGTCATTTTATAAGGAGAAAAAATGATCTACGCAGGTATAGTTGCAGGCGGCACAGGCTCACGAATGGGCGCCGACAGGCCAAAGCAGTTTCTCTCTCTCGGAGGGAGAACGGTGCTGGAAATGAGCGCTGCTGCCTTTCTGAACATCAAAGAGATCGACCTTGTTTACATCGCGGTTCACAGGGACTGGCTGGAGCA
>CAMNBY010000013.1 GCA_946533615.1 uncultured Clostridia bacterium | reverse complement strand
TGAAGCTATCGACAAATATGCTTCCGAGGGGCCTCACTATTTCCCCGATGATATGCTCACCGATCAGCCCGAAAAGGTCATAATGGCTGAAATGATCCGCGAAAAGGCGCTTGATCTGCTTAATGAGGAGATACCCCACGGTATTGCCGTGGCTATTGAAAGCATCAGCGAACGAGACGACCGCAGCGGCGAGCCGATACTTGATATTGATGCTACGATCTATTGCGAGAAGGAATCCCATAAGGGGATAGTGATCGGCAAAAAAGGCGCTATGCTTCGTCAGATCGGCACCGCCGCCCGCGAAGAGCTGGAGAGCTTCTTCCGCATAAAAGTCAACCTTAAATGCTGGGTGAAAGTAAAAGAAGGCTGGCGCAACCGAGAGGGCATTATCAGGAACTTCGGCCTCAGCTGAATATTTTTCCTGTAATAACCCTGCCGCCCCAAGGCATACTATATTTGAAAGGATATGATAATATGCTTTGGGAAAAATTTCTGAAAACCGGCAGCATCGAAGACTACCTGAGATACAGAGCTTCAGAGGAGGCGAAAAAGGATGTTGACCCTGAAAGGCCTGATAATTCGCGAGGAGACACGCGGAGAAAGCAGTAAGTGTATATACGCTCTGACAGAGGAACAGGGCGTTATCTGCATCTTTGTCCGCTCGGGAATGAAGAGCTCAAAATACTCCTCGACAACGCAGCTCTATGTTTACTCCGAGCTCTGCCTTGAGGAAAAGACAGATGCCAAGGGCAATGTCAGGTATTTTCTGAACAGCGCCGAAGAGGATCATATGTTCTATAATCTCAGGCTCGATGTCAAGAAAATGTCTCTTGCGGCCTATCTCTGCGAGCTGCTTTTCTATTCGCGTGTCGAGACATTTGACAGATCAGAGGTCCTGCGCCTTGCGCTGAATACTTTTTATTATATAAACAACGGAAAACGAGATATCGAATACCTGAAATCTGTTTTTGAATTCAGACTGCTCTGCGAAACGGGATTCAGGCCGAACCTGCTGGCCTGCCGTGAGTGCTTAGCTTACGAGAGCGAGAAAATGTATCTTAATCTTTACGACGAAACGCTTGAGTGTGAAAACTGCTGTCAGAACCCGCTTGATCCGCTGACCATAGAGCTTGATAAAAAACTCTTATATATCGTGAGATACATAGCGCTCACGGATTTTGACAAGCTGTTCAACCTCAAGATAAGCCCCAGATACCAGGAGCAGCTCACGCATTTCACAGAGCGCTTTGTCAAATATCATTTCAGAGAGCAGTTCGATACTCTCGACTTTTACAGAAATTTCTGAGGATGTGGAAAATTGAATATAAATCTTGAAACACTGGAATTACATAAAATACTCGAGCGCCTTTCAGAGCTTTGCTCAAACAGCACATCTGCTGATCGTGCGCTGAAGATCGAGCCCTCAAACGACATCGCAAAGGTCGGCGAGGAGCTGGCAAAGACCGATTGTGCGCTGACGCTTTCGATAAAGAACGGCACGCCGATCTTTTATAGCTTCAAGGACATCTCGGGATCGGTAAAACGCGCAGATTCGGGCTCGGCACTTTCACTTGCGGAGCTGATAGAGATAAAGCGAATGCTCCAGCAGGTGTCGGTGCTTACCGATTGGTACGCAGATATCGGCGAAACCGATACAGCTCTTGCGCCATACTTTGAGTGCTTGTTCCCGAACAAGTATCTGCAATCCCGGCTTGAGGCGGCTATAATCGACTCCGAGACACTTGCAGACGATGCCAGCCCTGAGCTGGCATCTATCAGGCGGAAGATAAGGAACAGCGAGGCTCGTATCCGCGAATCTCTTGACAAAATGATCCGCAGCAGCACAGTTCAGAAATACTTGCAGGAGTCGATCGTTACAATGCGTGACGGCCGCTTTGTGCTGCCTGTTAAGAGCGAGTTCAAAGGGCAGGTCGGCGGCCTTGTACACGATACTTCTTCTACCGGCTCGACGCTGTTTGTTGAGCCGACAGCCGTTGTCGATGCTAACAACGATATAAAAATACTAAAGGGCAGGGAAGTTGAAGAGATCCACCGCATCATAATGGAGCTCTCTTCGGAATGTGCCGATTTCGGAGAGCAGCTTATCTCAAGCTTCAACGCCGCTGCAGATCTTAACGTATATTTTGCCAAGGCTGACCTTGCAGCACAGATGAACGCTTCAAAGCCAGAAATAAACGATGACAATATAATAATTTTAAACAAAGCGAGACACCCGCTTATCGACAAGCGTTCCGTCGTGCCGATAGACTTCCGACTTGGCGATAACTACAGCACGCTGATTATCACAGGTCCGAACACAGGCGGTAAAACGGTAGTCTTGAAGACTGTGGGCCTGCTGACGGCAATGACTATGTGCGGCCTGTTTATCCCCGCCGCCGATGGCAGCAAGATCTGTATCTATAATAATATTCTCGTTGACATAGGCGATAAGCAGTCCATCGAAGAAAGCCTTTCGACCTTCTCGGCGCATATCAAGACGATCACCGACATACTTGAATACGCCGACTATAACAGCCTTGTGCTGCTTGACGAGCTCGGCTCGGGCACTGACCCCATCGAAGGCGCAGCACTGGCCGTTTCTATAATCGAAGCTATCAAGCAGCGCGGAGCTTCTGTCGTCACTACCACCCATTACCAAGAGCTCAAGATCTACGCCCTTGAACAGGACGACGTCGAAAACGCCTCCTGCGAGTTTGATATTGAGAAGTTCCAGCCTACATACAGGCTTATAATCGGCTCTCCCGGAAAGTCGAACGCCTTTGCGATCTCACGAAAGCTTGGTGTTCCCTCAGATATCATCGACCGTGCCGAGAGCCTTGTTTCCGAGGAAAACAAGCGCTTTGAGCAGACTATCGACAAGCTTGAAAAGACCCGCCTCGAGTTGGAACGCCATGACCGTGCCGCCGAAGAGGACAGAAGGGAAGCCGCAAAGCTCCGCGAGGAGCTGATGAATGAACGCGACAAATTCTTCAAGGAGAAAGAATCTGAGCTTGAAAAGGCAAGGCAGCGATCGGCCGACATCGTGAACCGCGTCCAGCGCGAATCACAGGCGCTTGTTGACGAGCTGGACAAGCTCCGCAAGGAAAAAGACTCCAAAGATTTCTCTGAAAGAGCGCTGAAAGCAAGACAGCAGCAGCGCAGCACGATGAACAGGCTCTATGAAGAAGCCGACCCTGTTTCAAGCGGCAGCAACGACGGATATGTCCTTCCGCGTCCGCTCAAAAAGGGCGACAAGGTG
>CAMNBY010000012.1 GCA_946533615.1 uncultured Clostridia bacterium | reverse complement strand
CGTCGGCGGGTCGTGTTTTACGGCTCGGTACAGGGCGTGGGCTTTCGCTACAGAGCGTACTACGCCGCCAGAGCGAACGGCGTTTCGGGCTGGATAAAAAACCGCCCCGACGGTGCTGTCGAGGCCGAATTCGAGGGTGAGGAACGCAGCATCGACGAAGTCATTATCTCCGTTGAACGCGGCACCTTTGTCCGCATTGAGCGAATGGAAGCCAAGGCCCTCCCCCTGCACGGCGACTACGGGTTTGAGATAGTTGACTGACTTATCAATGCACAATTCATAATGCACAATGCACAATGAATGTGCCGCCTGCGGCGGGATCTTGCCGCGAGGCGGGGATAGTTGCATTTAACAATAGTGCTTATTTATCATTTGTGCTCTCTTACACTATTTACTTTGGCTGAATAGTATTCCCCTGACAGGGGAAATGTCCGAAGGACAAAAGGGTAAACGTGCGCTTCGCGCACACCATAATTGTGCATTGTGCATTGCTAAATACTGCAAATGCAACGCTTAATCATCAAAGGAGGTTATACATAATGAACACCATCGAAACACTGATGACAAGAAGAAGCTGTCGGGATTTCAGTCCGAAAATGCCCGACGAGCAGACCGTCTGCGAGATCCTGAAGGCAGGCAGCTATGCCGCGACGGGCATGAACAGGCAGTCGCCGATAATCGTCTGCGTGACCAACCGCCACACCCGCGACTGGCTCTCTCACCTCAACGCCGATATTCTCGGAAAAGCTGACTTTGACCCCTTCTACGGGGCGCCCGTGATACTTATCGTGCTGGCGGACAAGAACGTTCCCACCCATGTCTATGACGGCAGCCTCGTGATGGGAAATCTTATGAACGCCGCCCACGAAAAGGGGCTGGCCTCCTGCTGGATACACAGAGCCAAGGAGGAGTTCGAGACCACAGAGGGCAAGGAGTTCCTCAGATCTCTCGGCATCGAGGGCGACTACGAGGGCATCGGCCACTGCGCCCTGGGCTACGCTTCGGGCGATCCTGCGCCTGCTTCTCCCCGCAAGGAGAATTATATCTACTTCGCAAGATAAGCCTTTTGCGGCAAAAATAATGCCGCATTGGCGCTTCGGGCTCTTTACAATCCGAAAAATATGTGCTATAATATCCAAGGCGGCGGCTTTCTGCTCCGCCTTGTTGTATTATTTCAGAAAAGGAGATAAAAGTATGAACAAGAGATTACTCGCAGGCCTGCTGTCCATCACGCTGGCGCTTTCAATGTTCACCGCCTGCGGCTCGTCCGATGACGACGACGATGATGACGAGAGCAAGGCTCCGAAGGTGTCGCTCACCGTTGATTCGGAAGCATCGCCCGCAAGCGAAGGCGACAACAGCGAAGGCGGAGAAAGCCAAACAGATGCTCCCGCAGAGAGCGAGGCACCCACAGACAGCACTCCCACAGATACACCTGCTCCCTCGGGGAACGCAGGCGAGCCGCTGACGTCTGCTCTTACTAAGTTAGGCAGCTTCACCTACAACAGCGACATGGAGATCTACAAATACATAGCGATCATCGACTATGACAACAAGAAGGGCAAGATGTTCGACTACATGGGCAAGCCCGTTGCAAACGGCGAAGACATCGAGGACATCCCCTATGTTGAGCCCGAGCTTGGCCTCTACAGCTACGGCATCGTTTCCGACGACCAGCAGTTCACCTATGTTGGCGTGTTTGATGCTATGGGCAACGAGATAATCCCCATCAGCGAGAAGGTCGGCTATGTTGACACCATCAGCAGCCGCTATCTTGCGCTGTACTATCCCGAGGCCATCACCAAGAACAAGGACGAGGCCATCTACTACAGCAGCAACAATGTTATTGCAGTAAACCCCGACGAGGACGACGTGCTCTACAAGGGTCACATCTGCATCTTTGACCTTGAGACCAAGAAGCTTGTGCCCGACCTGAAATATACCACTCCCACAAATATCTACGGCTACGGCGACATAATCAAGGTAGGCTATGACAAATACTACGGCGCCGACGGCAAGGAGCTGACCTTCGAGAAGGACAACATCGAGCCCAATGGCAACGCCTTCCTTTTCCAGAATGACAGAGAATACAAGAAGTATTCCATACTTGACCACAAGAAGAACAAGCTCTTCACACTTGACAAGGACGTAAACCCAAGCTCCGTCAGCGCTGACGACCAGTACATCACGGTATACAAGTGGGATAAGAGCAAGGATTCCAACTTTTACGGCATTGTGGACGCAACGGGCAAAACGGTCGTTGAAATGAAGTACAGGTCCCTCTCGCCGATGGGCGGAAGCTTCTTCAAGTATCAGACCGGCAAGGACAAGTACGGCATACTTGATGCCGCAACGGGCAAGGAGATCACCAAGGAAGAGTACACCTCGATCTACGATTACAACGGCAGAGGCGTGCTGACAGTCAAGAACGACGACGGCACCTTCATGTTTGACACCACAGGCAAGCAGATCGCCAAGGCAGGCGAGAACGACAGCCTCTCCTACACTCCCTACTACATCAAGGACGGCGACAACTACAAGATGCTGAACTACTCGACCAAGGAGTTCTCCATCGACGTCGGCACCTACTACAGCGATTATCTTGAAGGCCTGCTCGTCGAGGACAAGGACAACAAGATAGTTTACGACACCCGCACAGGCGAAAAGGTGCTTGAGGGCTATGACAAGCTTGGCGACGCATACGGCTTCTTCTATGCTGTATACGGCGACACGGTAAATGTTTACCAGCTCCAGCTCCAGCAGCCGTAAGCAGATCACAAACACAAAAACACCTCTGTTGTTTTGAACAGCAGAGGTGTTTTTTTATGTATTATTTGTTTTTACCAGTTGGATTCCTGCATGGCGTTGGAGTAGATCTTCTGGGTGGCGTCATGCACGGGCTCGACGCCCTTTGCATAGAACAGCTCCGAGAGGGTAACGAGCTCGTAGCCCTCCTCCTGGAGCTTCGGGATTATAGTCTCGAGCGCATCGACGGTGTTGTAGTTCATCTCGGCATCGTGCAGAAGAATGATAGCGCCGTCCTCGGCCTGTTCGAGCGTTTTCTCGATACGGGTCTCTGTGGAGACCTTGTCGTCCCAGTCGTTGCAGCCCTTGCCGTTTATGAAGGGCATATCTATCGTCTCGAACATTGTGGCATTCACCGCGATATACGGCGGCCTGAAAAACTTTGTGGGCTCGCCGGTGTACTTCTCCACCAGATCCGAGGTGTATTTGATCTCCTCGGCGATCTCCTCGGCGGTCATCTTGTTCATGTAGGAATGGGTGCGGGAGTGGTTGTTGATCTCGCAGCCCATATCGTAGGCACGCTTCATAACGGCGGCGCTCTCCTCGTTGATGTTGTTTCCGATCACGAAGAACGAGGCCTTGGCGTTATACTTTTCAAGCACGTCCAGCACATAGGGAGTGCAGGTGATGTTCGGGCCGTCGTCGAAGGTAAGCGCTATGACCTTTCCGTACTCCTCGGGCTGCTTTTCGGGGTGGTGGGTGGTGCCTGTGGTGGTAGTGGTGGTCTCGGCGGGGG
>CAMNBY010000011.1 GCA_946533615.1 uncultured Clostridia bacterium | reverse complement strand
AAGCCAGTACCAGCCCCTTTTAGGGGCAGAGCAAACCACCACTTTAGTGGTGGTTATGATTGTTTTGTTCCGCTCGGGGCTGACGTTTGTGCGGGGCTTAACTGTCCTCATTTTTGTACTGATAATGGTGTCTGAAAGTGCTCTTAGGGCACTATTTTTATTTTGGGTGTCACGCAGATGTCGCAGGTGCGCGGTTTGCGGGTTTCAGATATTCATATAGCGTGAGAAGATCAAGGCTTATGCAGAGCCTCAGAGCATGAGCATGAATAAGCATTTTGGTGACTTAGCTTTCGATGCAGGGTAAGGAAATACAAAGATCGTCAAACGCTTTTTCTAAGTTATCTAATGTACTATCCTCTGCCGCATATAATCCTCCAAGGCTTGTCCCCACGATGATGTCGGGCGCTTGTCGGCAGCCTGTCTCAGCTTGACAGCAGCAACGTGAGCTGCATCGTCGGGGATAACGACGAGCTGCTCGGCGACCACAGGTTCACAGAAGAGCTGCTCGGGAACGCACGCTTCCGGCGTATCCCCGGCGGAGGACATTCGGGCTGCACGCTGCCGCTGAAGGACTTTTTTGCGGAGCGGCTGCCTTACTATACGGATATCCTGCCGAGGAAGGAGCTGGCGGAGGGGTTCCCGGGGATTTGATGATGATTAGTCGGTGTTGACAAATGGGGAAGGGTTTGGTATGATTCCTTTAGATAGTGACGTTACTATGAGAAGTTGAATGGAGGTATGAATATGAGCAATCGCTCCAAGTTTTCTGAGAAAAATGTAGAAAAGAAAGATATTATAAAAGCTTTGAATGATAAGTGTACTATAAATGTAGAACCAGCTTTTCCGTTTGATGGGTCATTAAAAGGCAATCCTAATGAGCTTCTTACAAAAATACTTTACATAAATTATCGGGAATCGACTCAAATAAAGAATATAGATATTGAGGGTTTAAAGAATCATCTCGAAAAATGCTTATCTGAAAGCGACTACAATGCGCTTAAAAAAGGAGAATTAACCGATCAGTATTATTTGATCATTGACAAAATTGCAGTAGGACATGGAATTCACGGGAAAAGAAAGAATAAAGAAACAAATGAGGATATTGTTACAAAAGAATATAACCTGACTTCATTTGCTTCAAAATTTTGTGGAAGTCATAATCAAAAGGCGCCTTTCTGGGACAATCCGGCTTCTGATTTGATGAATTATTTAGGATTTAAATGCAGATACAGAGATTATCGTTCCTATGTTTCTGCTTTTGAGGCGCTTCAAAAAGAGCTAAAGATAGAAGAGTATTCTTTACGTCAGATAGAGTCTGTAGTGTGGGAAATTGCAGATAAAGCAGTTAATCCTGATAAGTACAAATAAGCTCCTCTTGCTATGAGGTGTTCGGCAAGATGTTAGGCTTTCCCACACATTTTCATAAACTCCTATCACTTCCCCCTCACCCCCGAACCCCCAGGGCACTTTTAGGGCACTAATTCCCCGGAAACCTGCTATAAACCACCGCGCAACTCCCTCGCCCGCAACAGGGTGGGGGAGTTTTCATTTTGTTTGGCTCGGGGTCGGGCATAGCATCGGCTCACACAGTGTACCACCGAACGCCGCCTTTTGCAGGATCTGCGAAGGGCGTTGTTTTTGTGTGACAGCCTTTTCCGATCCACTCCTTGAAATCCTTCGCCAAAGGTGCTATAATGTAATCAACCGAAGGAACAGGGAGGTGCCGCCCGTGAGCAGCTACACATTCGCCGACTATCTGACGAACAATTATATTACCCTGGTGCTGCTGGCGGCGCTTTCTCTGCTGATGATCGTCAACAGGAAAATGAAGCTGCAGGGGCTGCGCTACTATTGGGCTATGATCGCGATAGTCCTTGGCCTGACCGTGGCCGAGGCTGCCGAGGACATCATCGACTCCTATATGCTCAACTACCGCCTGCTATACCTGAAGACCGCCTTTGTTTACTGGTTCTATCCGCTGATCGCGATGCTCGAGCTTTTCCTGATAGCGCCCATCAAGCACAAGGACTTCGCTGCTATCCCGTATATGGTCAGCTCGGCGCTGGTGTTCATCGACCTGTTCGACACAAGAATGATCTATTACTTCCGCTCCGACCACCGCTATGAGGGCGGACCGCTGTCGCTGCTGCCTTCGCTGGTGCTTTGCTTTTATGTGGTGCTGCTTGGCGTGTGGTCTGTGCTGATACTCAAAAGCGGCTACCGCTCGAAGGGCGTGATCGCGCTTTTCATGACGGCCACGGCTGTGCTGACCGTCATCGGCGAGAGCGTCGGCTTCGCAAGGGGGCTCACCGAAGAGATAACAGCCATCGAGATACTGATCTATTATTTCTTCCTTGCCGCCATCGACAACAGCGAGAACCGCGAGAAGCTCTACAACAGCAGGCTTGAGCTGGAGAAGCAGAGGCTTCGGCTGCTGGTGGTGCAGATGCAGCCGCATTTCATTTTCAATGCGCTGGCGACTATCCAGTCCCTGTGCTACACCGACAGCGAGGCCGCCGCAGACTGCATCGACGTTTTCGGGGATTATCTCAGGGCGAACATAAACTCCCTCACCTCCGACGAGCCCATCGCCTTCGAGGCCGAGCTTGAACACTGCGAACAGTTCATAAAGCTTGAAAAGGCCAGCCGCGACGTGGGCTTCACGGTGGTCTACGAGCTTGGCGTCAGGGATTTCAGAGTGCCGCCCCTGACCGTCCAGCCGATAGTCGAAAACGCCATCAAGCACGGAGCCCTCACCCGCAAAGACGGCACGGGCGTAGTAAAGATAATGACCGCGGAGCAGGACGGAGAGATCGTCATAACAGTTACCGACAACGGCAAGGGCGCCGCCCTTACCACAAAGCAGAAGGAGCACCAGAGCGTCGGCCTCGAGAACACCCGTCAGCGCCTCGAGATCCAGTGCGGCGGCAGCCTCGGGGTAGAGCTTTCAGACTCGGGTTCGCGGGCTGTGATAAGGCTGCCGAGGTCGGCGGCGAAGGGAGGTCAGGCCAATGTATATGATAGGAGTTGACGACAGAAAGCCCATCGTCGTGATGCTTGAAAAAATGCTTCGCGAGCTTGACCCCGACGGAGAGCACAGGTTCTATACCGACCCGCTCAAGGTGCTCTGCGACCTGGACAAGCCCGTAGAGCTGGCCTTCCTTGACGTCGAGATGCCCGAGATGGACGGCATTGAGCTTGCAAAGCGGATAACCGAGCGCTACCCGCTGTGCAACATAGTTTTCCTCACGGGGCATTCGGAGTATATGCCCGCAGCCTTCGACATCCACGCCAGCGGCTACGTCATGAAGCCCTTTTCAAAAAAGAAGATCGAGGAAGCCATCAGCCACCGAAGATACCGTTCTCCCGACATGAGCGACCGCCGCATAAAGGTGCAGTGCTTCGGCAGCTTCGAGGTCTTCGTGGACGGCGACCCCGTCAGGTTCAAGCGCCAGAAAAGCAAGGAGCTGCTGGCCTATCTTGTTGACCGTCGGGGAGCCCTCTGCACGATGGATATGATGATCGGCAACGTAGAGCCCGAAAAGCCCGCCGATGACTCCACGCGAAGCAAGATCAGGGTCTATCTCGGCGACCTGATATACTCGTTTTTCAGGCTCGGCATAGACGACCTGATCGTCAAGTCCTCGGGGACGTTCGCGGTCGATACCGCAAAGCTCGACTGCGACTACTACCGCTACTTGAGCGGCGACCCCTACGCCATCTCCCGCTACTCGGGGGAGTACATGACCCAGTACAGCTTCGCGGAGGAGACCCGAGCCTTCCTTGAAATGCGGTACTACGACGGCCTTTAAGGCAATACCGCACAACCATTGTGCGCAAGATGCGCAGTCAGATTTTTCGTCAGATTGCCTAAATTCGACGCAGGAAGGCTGACGC
>CAMNBY010000010.1 GCA_946533615.1 uncultured Clostridia bacterium | reverse complement strand
CTGACCTACAGGAACAACACCCGCCCCGGAACAGCCACCGTCACCGCCACGGGCATCGGCGCCTATACGGGAAAGATCACCCGCACCTTTGTGGTAAAGCCCGCGACCAACGCCATCACCACGCTTGAAACAGGCAACGGCATCACCGTGAATTTCGGGCGCGACACAAAGGCCGACGGCTACCAGATACTTTACAGCACAGACAGGACTTTCAAGACCTATCACAGCACCACCGTCTGGGACGTGAACAAGACATTCGTGAACCTGACGAACGTGCCGAAGATCGGCGAGAAGTATTACATCAAGATGCGCTCGTTCGTTGTCTCGGGCGGCAAGCGCTACGGCAATTACAGCTCGCTGCACTCGAAGACCGTCAAGGGCTCCGTAAGGAAAATAACGATACCGCACCTTGAATACACCTACCTCGGGCGGGCTCTCGTCCCGAGCGTCAAGGTCTGGAACAAGGCAGGCCAAAAGCTGGTCGAGGGCAGGGACTACACCTGCAAGATAACTAACGCCACAAACGTCGGCGCCGCCACGATAACGGTCAAGGGCAAGGGCAACTACATCGGCACCAAGACCAAGACCTTCAAGGTGATAAAGGCAGACATCGGGCAGGCGAAGCTCTCGGGGCTTGCCGAGGCCTACAGCTATACGGGCAAGGCGCTCAAGCCCTCCGTCGTTCTTAAATACCGCTCGAAGACCCTTGTGAACGGCACCGACTATACCGTAAGCTATTCCAACAACACTGAGATCGGCACCGCCACAATAAAGATCACGGGCAAGGGCAACTTCAAGGGCACCGCCTCCAAGACCTTCCGCATAGAACGCACAGGCTGGGACACCGAGGGCGGCTATAAGGTCTATTACTACAAGGGCAAGAAGATCTCGGGGCTCTACACGATAAGCAGCAACAGCTACTACTTTGACGAAAAGGGCAGAATGCAGACGGGCTGGCAGAAGATAGGGGACTACTATTACTGCTTTGACCGCCTGAACGGCAAGATGGTAAAAAGCACCACCATGAACAAGATCAAAGTAGGCTCCGACGGAAAAGCCAAAGACCTTTCCGCCTATGACAAGCAGCGCATCGCGACCATGATGCACGCTCACCAGATAATGCTCGAGCAGACCGACCCCACCGACTCGATGGCCGATAAGCGCTATAAGGTCTTCAAGTGGGTGCAGTCTCACTCCTATCACCAGTGGCGCTTTGCGATACACTATTATTACAAGAACGACGAGTGGGACATTCTCTTTGCAAACGACGTCTTCTCGCGCGGAGGCGGCTGCTGCGTTTCGGACGCCAGCGCTACGGCCTTCCTGTTTACGGAGATCGGCTACAGCGACATCTGGCTGTGCATAAACGACATCGGCCACGGCTACCTTGTGGTGGACGGCAGGCTCTATGACCCGCTGATCGCCGAAGGCAACTGGAACCCCAACTACAACGGCAATCCCTCTATCCAGCACACGGTGCATAAGATAAGGATCGACCAGTGAGAATAAAGGAGGAAATATGAGAGTATATTTTCGCAGACAGATCATAGGGCTTGCGCTGGCGCTTACTGCGGCTGTTACGGCCTGCGGCTTTGCGGCCTCGGCCGATAACGAGCTGCCGATCATACCTGTCACCGGCGGAGAGGTGACTCAGCCGACATCTGTCGAGGGCGGCAGGATCACCCTGAAATACGCCTCTTACACCTTCGCCGACAAGGCGGTCACGCCCGACGCACGACAGCTCTCCGACGGCACTGTCGCCGACGAGCTCACGCTCAGGGTGGACGGCAGGAAGCTTGTCAAGGGCGTTGACTACACCCTCAGCTACAGGAACAACAAAAAGCCCGGCACCGCGACCGTTACCGCCACAGGCATCGGCGACTACACGGGCAGCGTTTCCCGCGATTTTGCGATCAAGCCGAAGACCATCGCGATCACCACGCTCGAGACAGGCAACGGCATCCGCGTGAACTGGGAGAAGGACGCCTCGGCCGAGGGCTATCAGGTGCTCTACAGCACAGACCGCACCTTCGCCACCTATCACAGCACCACCGTCACCGACATAAACAAGACCTATGTGAACCTTACGAACGTCCCCAAGATCGGCGAGAAGTATTACATCAAGATGCGCGCCTTTGTTGAAGTGGGCGGCAAGCGCTACGGCAACTACAGCTCCCTGCGTTCAAAGACCGACAAGGGCAGCATAAAGAAAATAACCATACCTCACCTTGAATACACCTATATGGCGCGGCCTCTTGTCCCGAGCGTAAAGGTCTGGAACAGGGAAGGCGAAAGGCTCGTTGAGGGCACGGACTACACCTGCAAGATAACCAACGCCACAAATGTCGGCACCGCCACGATAACGGTCAAGGGCAAGGGAAACTACATCGGCACCCTCACCAAGAACTTCAAGGTCGTTAAGGCCGATATTTCAAAGGCGGCGCTGAAAAACCTTGACGCGGCTTATCCCTACACAGGCAAGGCTGTGAAGCCCGCACCGACTCTCACCTACAAGACCAAGACCCTGAAAAGCGGCACGGATTACACCGTAAGCTACAAGAACAACACCAAGATCGGCACCGCGACCATGACACTCACGGGCAAAGGCAATTTCTCCGGCACCCGCACAAAGACCTTTAAGATCGCAAGAACGGGCTGGGAGACCGAGAACGGCTGGAAGGTATATTACTACCTTAACAAGAAGTCTACAGGCAAGACAAACATCGGCAGCGACACATATTTCTTCGACTCGAACGGCTATATGCAGACGGGCTGGCAGAAGATAGGCGACTATTATTACTGCTTCGACCGCATCACCGGCAAGCTGGTGAAGGGCACCACCATCAACAAGATCAAGGTAGACGCCACGGGAAAGGCCGTTGAGCTCACGACCTACGGAAAGCAGCGCATCGCGACCATGATGAACGCCCACCGCATAATGCTCGAACAGACCAAGCCCACCGACACCATGGCGGAGAAGCGGCTCAAGGTCTTCAAGTGGGAGTATTCCCAGCATCTCTACAAGCAGTGGAGGCTCATAAACAACGTTTACCGCCAGAGCGACGAATGGGATATCCTTTTTGCGAACGATATCTTCCAGCGCGGCAGAGGATGCTGCGTTTCTGATGCCTGTGCGGCGGCCTTCCTCTTCCTTGAGATCGGCTACACCGACATCTGGGTCTGCCACGACACCGGCCACGGCTGGATGATAATGGGCGGCAGGCTCTATGACCCGCTCTTTGCGGAAGCAAGGAACTTTAACCTCAACTATAATGCAGCGGGTTCGGATTACAGGATCAATCCCCCCTACAAGATCAGGATCGACTGAGATCAAACAGACAAGCGCCTTTCCGAAGGATCGGAAGGGCGCTTTTTTCGTCGCCTCAAAAGTTGACAACCGTTCTTAAATGTGATAGAATTAAAATGTATAATTATGCGCGGAATAACTATTATATAAATATAAATGCTTTATTGGAGGAATAACAGATGAAAAACTATTTTGACCTCAGCGGACAGGTGGCTGTCGTTACGGGTGCTTCAACCGGCCTCGGAGTGCAGATGGCCAAGGCGCTGGCAAATCAGGGCGCCGCGATAGTCTGCATGGCAAGAAGACAGCATCTTATCGACGAGGTGGCCGAGGACATCGCAAAGACCTACGGCGTAGAGGCTGTAGGCGTAGCCTGCGACATCACCGAGACTGCACGTGTCGAGGCCGCGGTCAGGACCGTGATGGAAAAGTTCGGAAGGATAGATATCCTTATCAACAACGCAGGCACAGGCGCCGTTGCGCCTGCCGAACAGATAACCGACGCCCAGTTCGAGAACGAAGTGAACATCGACCTCTTCGGCTCGTTCAAGGTCGCCCGCGAGGTCGCAAAGCAGGCCATGCTCCCCGCAGGCTACGGCAGGATAATAAACATCGCGTCCATGTACGGACTTGTGGGCAACAAGGTAGCGCCCTGCGCTCCCTATCACGCAGCCAAGGGCGGAGTCATCAATATGACCCGCGCACTTGCCGCCGAATGGGGCGAGAGAGGCATAACGGTAAACGCCATCTGCCCCGGATATTTCTATACTCCTCTCACCGAGGACACCCTTAATTCGGAATTCTTTGTGAACTACGCAAAGACCATGATACCCCTTGCGCGCTACGGCAAGGAGGGCGAGCTTGACACGGCGGCGCTGTTCTTCGCTTCTCCGATGAGCTCTTATGTAAACGGCACCGTGCTGCCAGTAGACGGCGGCTATACTGCGCTCTGATGCGCACGACCTTTGGAGTGATCTCTTATGTACAAAATAGTAAACAAGAAAATACTCAACAGCCTTGTGGCTGAAATGGATATCGAAGCGCCGCTGGTGGCGGCCAAGGCTCAGCCGGGACAGTTCATAATCCTGCGCGTTGACAGCGAGGGTGAACGTATACCCCTGACCGTTGCAGGCACAGACCCGAAGCAGGGGACGGTAAAGATAATCTTCCGCGCTGTGGGCGCAACGACTATCGCCCTCTACGCCAAAGAGCAGGGCGACAGCATACAGGATTTTGTGGGGCCGCTCGGCGTTCCGACAAAGCTTGACGGACTAAAAAAGGTCTGCATCATCGGCGGGGG
>CAMNBY010000009.1 GCA_946533615.1 uncultured Clostridia bacterium | reverse complement strand
GAGAACGATAGGTATTTGCAAGAGCAGCGGCAGCATATCCATAAAGGGGTTGTATTTGAACTCCTTGTAGAGAGCCACCTGCGCATCAGTGTACTTGTCCTTGTCGTCGATGTATTTTATTTTCAGCTCGTCCAGCTTCGGCTGGAGGTTGACCATTTTGATCGAGTTTTTCTGCGTCAGGATACTCAGCGGGAAAAGCAGCACCTTTGTCAGCAGCGTGAATACTATGATTGCGATGCCGTAGCTGCCGATCACCGCATAACAGCCCCGCATCAGGAACCCCAGTATCCAGCTCAGAAAATCTATAATGTATGACATATTCAGCTGTTTGTTTCTGTATCGTCATCGCTGAGCAGATCCTCGGCTGTGAGGACTCCGCCCTTTGTTTCGCGCTCGGGAGCTTGTTCAGTATTGTTTTCGGCATCCTTTTTCTTCAGCTTTCTTCTCATTCTGTTCCAGAAAATGCCTATACCCGTTCCACAGGCGATAACAATGCCTGCGACTATCTGTATGACGTAGCTGGTCGTGGCCGGGTCGATGTAGGCGTATGCGGCGGTGGTAAGTAATGTCAGGGCGCCTAAGAAATAGAAAATAAAACGTAGCGAATTAAAAACCGGTCGGTTCATGTTCAAAATCTCCGTTCAAATAATTTTTACTAAGATATCTTAGTTTGAGAAGCACACCTCAAGTGTTCGGTAATGAAGCAGTTGATGCTGTCGGTTTTGTTGATCCGTGCTTTTCGAGATACAATGTATTATCCATAATGCTGTATTTGTTATCACTTGATCTGATAGTTCGTCTTTATACTCGATTATACCACACTAAATAAGAAAAATCAAGGTTTTTTCATATTTGTGGTTGGTTTGATGTAAGCTGTTTATCCTTTACATGAGATCGTGGCCTTTGAGCTCATCGCTAAATGCTTGCACATCCCATGCTCGGTTTTCTGCGCATCGGGTGTGTTATTATTATATCAGGACACACGGGAAAGAGCAAAAGTCCAAAAATTGGGACATACCTGATTTGTTCACAATTTGTTGACGAATTCGGCTGCGCCCTGTGCTACAATGATGACAGAAGAACAGAAAACAGCGCATAAGCGCAGGACGATTTCGGCAAAGATCAAAATTTTGAGCACCCTATGTGCTATGCTTAAAGTAACGAAACGGAGGCTATATTATGAGAAAGTATCTTAAGGAGTATTCTAACGACAAGTCTTACGTTCTGCTGGTGATCCTGGACATTCTCAGGCGCTTCGGCGACAAGCTGAACAAGCGCGAGATGCAGGACAAGCTGGCCGAGATCTACGACATCCACCTTGCCCGCAACACCTTTGCGTCCAAGCTTGAGGTGCTGGATCGCTGCGGCTACAAGCTGCGCGAGGAAGGCGACAGGTATGTCTTCGAGGGACGTGAGTTCACCGACGCCCAGCTTCGCGTGCTCATCGACCTGCTGATAAGCAGCAGCATCCTGAGCCCTGAGACCGCAAAGAAAATGATCGAGGAGCTTTGCGAGCTCGGCAGCGACACTATCCGCCGCGAGTGCAAAAAGTTCCAGTCCAGAGTAGAAGGCAGAAAGCGTTCCACCGATACTCTGGCAGACAACATCGCGCTTATCCAGCAGGCCATTTCGGGTGGAGTCCGTCTGAGCTGCAACTACAAGGTCTTCACAGGCTCCCTCGCGCTCAAGGAGAAGTATTCCAGCAACATCGTTGTTTCTCCCTTCGAGCTCACCCTTTCCAACGGCAGGGACATTCTTATCTGTGCCATCGACGGCGAGGACACCTTCACGCATTTCTATGCCGACAAGCTCTGTGATCTTGCACTGACAAGGACGCCCGTCCGTCCTGTCCGTGAGATCGAGGAGTTCCGCTCCTACGGGGATATGAACAGCTATATCGCTGCACAGCCCGTACTCTGCGGCGGCAGAAAACAGACCTTCGAGCTCAAGTGCGACAAGGAGGTCATCAACGATTTTATGAACGATTTCGGCGGCGAGTTCAGGCGTATCCCCATGCATGAGGAGAGCGACGGCTATAACATAGTCATCAGCGTGAGCACCTCTGCCGAAAGCCTGAAAAGGCTGATACTTCCGTACTACGGAAAGATAATCGTCCTCGGACAGCCCGAGCTCAACGGGGAGCTTGATACGATGTTCAGGACAGGTCTGCACAATTCACAAATGATCGGCAAACCCGGACACATCAAGGCCATCGCCGCGAAAAGCTATGAGGAGGCTCTGCGCGTCTGCGAGACAGAGGATCTTCATATATTCCGCTACAGCACACGTCCTTTTATCAGAGAAAAGGAGGTCATCGACCTTTCCGAACTTACAAGGGTGGACTGGGTGACAGCGCTTCATTTCGACGGGCTCGACCTCAGGGGTCAGCGCTTTCCCGACGAGCTGAAGGGCATCACCGGCCTTTCCCTCATCCGCTGCAAATTCGATGTCGAGATGATCGCCGAGCTTACTGATCTGAAAAGGCTCAGGGTCACGGACATCACAGCCGCCGAGCTTGAAAAGCTTTCAGGGCTGACAAAGATCGAGCGCTTTGCGCTCATTGACGATGACAGACAGTCCAGGGGAAAACCAATTCACGAGGTCAGCTGCGATGCTGCCGACCTCGGGTTCCTGAGCGGCTGGGAAAACCTGAACAGCGTCGAGATATACGGCTGCAAGAAGCTCTGTGACATCTCGGCGCTTGCGGACAAAAAGGAGC
>CAMNBY010000008.1 GCA_946533615.1 uncultured Clostridia bacterium | reverse complement strand
GCTCTCGCTGCTTATAAGGACAGCCAAGGAATGCTCGGAGCGGGATCTTCCTGTTTCGACGGCTGATATTGCGGCGGCAAAGAGCCTTATGACGGGGCTTGCGGCGCTTCGCGGCGTTCGTGAATGCGGAATGGCGGAGGTCTTTGACGGCGTGACCTCGGCTTTCATCAAGGGAGAGAAGACGATCTCCTCCTCCCTGCCGCTGGACATACTGACGAAGCTTGCAACAGGCGACGGCGTCGGAATGATCGGGGACAAGACACACACGCCGCCTCTTGTGGCCGACTTTGAAAAGCAATGTTTTCAGCTCAGGCTGAAAAACAACACTGCGATCCCGCAGGAGATCACCTGCGGGCTGTTCACTACAGCCAAGGGCTTGAAGATCAGCCGCTTTCTGCACAGGATGGATTTCCTTGAAACGAGCTTCTGCAAGATGGTGAAGGGGCCTGATCTTCGTCATGGGCGCGACCGCAACCGCGTTCGCGAGGAATGGCGTTACAGGCGGAGCCCTGCCGTTGATTCGGCGCTGATCGACCACACCACCGACGGCTTTACGATCGAGGAGGCCTGCAAAAACATTGCCTCTCGGATATTCAGAACAGAACAGCGCATAGGAAAGGCCGCGGGGCTTGCGGTGAACTGCTTTCTTATGGGCATCGGCATAGACAGCGAAGCCGAGCAGCTGGCAAAGCTGACCTCTGCTGACGGGGATTTCTTTTCTGTTGGCGAAGCGATGGGGCATTTCAGGACGCTGCTGGCACTCCGTGAGCTTTACGAATGTGAGGACGAGTCGCTTTTGCAACTGCTCGGGCAGTGCTTTGACAAGCTGGTGTTCATGCTGCCGTCGATGGCGAATGCTGTGGACGAGCTGGCAGATCAGCTTTGCAGGATAATGCGCCAGCTCTGCACTTTGGCGGATACGCTTTTCACGGAACGCAGGGATATGCTTGAGGCGGCTCTTGAAGAGCTGACGCTGCAAAAGGAGAAGCACCCTGCTGTTTACGGCGCAGCCATGGGGCTGCTCTGTGCATCCGACGCAGGACGACAGCGCGATGCAGAAGCCGCAATGCGCGGCTATCTTAACGGAACGATAGAGGTAAAAAAGCAGGGCGCAGAATATCTTAAAGGGCTGTTCTCCACGGCTCGGGACATTGTGTTCGCGGAGAACGATTTCCTGAAACTTACTGACGAGCTGCTTACAGGAATGAGCAGCGAGGATTTTATAGAGATACTGCCTTCTATGAGGCTGGCGTTCAGCTACTTCACGCCGCAGGAGATAAGCGAGACCGCAGAGGCTGTGGCTTGTCTTTACGGTGCCGAGGGCGACACGCTGCTTTATGACGAGAGCGTTGACGAGGGGCTGCTGCTGTTCGGCAGACAGCTTGACCGAGAGATAGCGCAGGCAATGGAGGTGAGCTGCTAATGAAAAACACCGAGATCATCGACAGCAGCATCGCCATGAACCGCTGGCGGCTGGTGCTTGGCAGCAGCTCAGACCAAAGCCTCGACTTCGAGGGCAGCACCCGCGAGCTGAAAATGCTCAGAGACATGGAGGAGCTGCTCGACTATCTCTACAGCCACGCACAGGGCGATGACGTCCGCGAGGAAGGCTCTGCTGACAGGAGAGGCGGCATCGGCGGCGACTCTCCCCTTTCTGCGGCAAAATGGATAAACCGTGTGCGGAAGCTTTTTCCCCGGCAGACAGCCGAGGTGCTTGAGCGGCACGCTCTTGACGAATTCAAAATGACGGAGCTGCTGACCGACAAAAAGGTACTTGAGCAGATGAAGCCCGACATGGGGCTGCTGAAAACGATCTTGCAGCTGAAACATCTGATGAAGGGTGAGGTACTTGAGACCGCCCGTAAGATCGCAAGGCAGGTAGCGGAGGAGATACGGCAGAAGCTTGAACAAAGCACGAAGCAGGCAATGACAGGCCGCCTCGACCGAAGCCTGCAAAGCCCCGTACACTCGGCGAGAAATCTTGACATCAAGAAAACTATCCGTTGGAACCTGAAAAACTATGACACCGACCGCGATGGGCTTATACTTAAGGACATTTATTTTTCAAGCAGGATAAAGAAATACAACCGCAAGACCGTGATTATCGCCATTGACGAGAGCGGCTCGATGACGGGGTCGATAATCTACAGCGCCGTGATGGCACAGATAATATCCAAGCTGAGCTTTGCGGACGTAAAGCTGATCATCTTTGACACGAACATAGTTGACCTTTCGTCAGAGGCCGACGACCCCGCGCAGGTTCTGATGAGCGTTCAGCTCGGCGGCGGAACGGATATAGCAAGGGCACTCACCTACTGCGGATCCCTGATACAGACGCCGAAGGACACCTGTGTGCTGTGCGTGACTGATCTTTACGAGGGCGGCTCGAGAAAAATGCTGATGAACACTTCGAGGAACATCATAAACACAGGGGCAAAGCTGAGCTTCCTGACGGCGCTTGACGAACAGGCGAACCCAGCCTATGACAAGAAGATCGGGCAGGAGCTCGCGGACATGGGCGCATTTGTGGGAGCCCTGACTCCCGATATGCTCGGAGACTATATCGGAAGGCTTTTCAGCTGAGGTGAAAAATGATACAGAACGTTTTGATCGCGGCAGCGCTTGCTGCTGCGGATGACAACTCGCTGATCTCGCTTGCGAACAAGGGGCTCTTCAACCGAGCCTGCAAAGACACGGAGGGCGTTTCTGCCGAATACAGCGAGAGAGACGGCGGCGTTGCGTTGACCGTCGGAGGCGAGGATTGTCTGATAAAAGCGCCGCTTAGCGACAGCAGGTGCAGCTGCCCCGCAAGGGGCATTTGCAGGCACATTCTCGGCGGGATAATAATTCTCAGGCGTGAGCTTTACGGAAGCTCGGCGGCTGTGCAGGCCTCTCCGGAGCGGCAGGAGCTTACCGAAGCACCCG
>CAMNBY010000007.1 GCA_946533615.1 uncultured Clostridia bacterium | reverse complement strand
TCAAGGAGAATTTGGGTAATATGACGGAAAATATGCAAGCAGATAGCGTGCAAAGGCGTTAGCCGGTGGTTGTGCGGTGTTGCCTTAAGGGCAGCCGACACAGAGCCGACTGCCCTCAGGCGAAAGTTTATAGATATTAGAGGTCAGATGATAAAAAGCCCTGTGCGGGCAATACCCTCACACACAAGTTAAGCTGACCCCCACCGTATCGCGAGGGATATCTTTCGATTTACACCGTTGTAAATGAGCTTGCGAGTGATCCCGCGAATTCGGCCGTGCGCCGTCAGCACCGCGGCTTAGAAAAAAAGTTCGCCGAAGAAGGCGGCGGCGCTGGCGGTAAGGGCTACCGTTATCAGCGACTTGCCCATGAACGCGGGGACAAACGCCGCCACAAAGCCGATGCAGGCGGAGGTCACGCTGCCCGTGGCGTAGAAGATCGCGGGGACAGTCATTGCCCCGAGCACGGCATAGGGGACGTAGTAGAGAAAGCTTTTGACATAGGGATTGGTGATCTTTTTGCGGAAGGCCACCAGCGGAACGGCACGGATAAGGTAGGTCACTCCTGCCATCACGGCAATGTAAAGCACAAGCGAGAGCTTCATTCTGCGCCGCCTCCTTCCTCGGGCTCGGGGGTGTCGTCCTTCACGGGGAAGATCAGCGCTCCCGCAGCAGCCGCTATGACGGTGCAGATTATAATGGCGAAGCCCTGCGAGATGCCCGAAAACAGGGGGATATAACGCAGGCAGCAGCTGAGCCCGACAGCGCACAGCGACACTGCCAGAACTCCGACGGCCTTCCTCGCGGCAGGAACAACGATGGCGATGAACATTCCGTAGATCGCGATGCCGAGAGCGGCTTTCAGCTTCTCGGGGAGTATCTCTCCCGCGAGGCCGCCGAGCAGCGTTCCAAGCGCCCATGAGAAGTAGGGAATGGTTATAAGGCCGGCCATATAGCGCTTCGAGACCTCCTCGCTGCGACCCGACGCGACGGCGAAGATCTCGTCGGTTATCCCGAAGGCTGCCGCGGCTCTTGACAGCGGCGTGAACTCGGCTTTAAGCTTCTGTGAGAGCGAGAGGCTCATCAGGGCATAGCGAAGGTTTATTATGAACTGCGCTGCCGCCATTTCGATAAGCGTTCCGCTGCCTGCGATGACTGTCAGGCCTGCGACCTGTCCCGCCGAGGTAAGATTTGTCATAGATATGATGACCGCTGCCAGCACGGAAAGGCCGTTCTGGACGGCCATTATCCCGAAGCCGAAGGACACCGAAAGATAGCCCAGACCTATCGGGATACCGTCACGGAGGCCAAGGCGCAGGTCGTTGTTTTTATTTGGCATATTATTACTCCTGTTCGCGAATACTTTGTCCCACAGGACTCATAATATATAGTGTACCACAAAAACCAACCATTTGCAAGTGCTAACGGCGCACGGCCGGATACGCGAGACCACTCGCAAGCTCGTTTACAATGGTGTGAGTCGAAAGATATCCCTCGCGATACGGTGGGGGCAGATGGAATTGTGTGGGAGGATAACGCCCTTACGAGGCCTTTCGGTGGGGTTGGAGGGCGGCGCTGAGACCCTTGCCAAGCGCACGATCGAGGCCTTGGTGGGGGAATTAAAAAAGCTTGGGGGCTGTGCCCTCATTATAAATGTAACCAAATCTTAATTGACATATCGTAATTATCGGTGTATAATAAATATATATGTCGAACATGATCGTATTATTTTGATGTTTTACCATTTTCCGGAAAGGAGAACATAGAATGAGCACAAAAAAGAAAAGGCCCGTTTATGAAGAGCTTGAGGAAGAAGAGGAGGCGACCGTCAACGTCTCGGACGTTGTCAAGGGAATAATCGCGGTCATGATAACCGCCCTTGTGGTGATAATCGTTATCATGATGTTTGCGAAGAGCCTGTTCAGCACAAGCAACACCGAGGAGCGCAAGACGGGCAAGCTGACCGCTGCTCCCAACTACACGACCGTTACGACCACGACCTCGCAGACCGTGACTTCTGCAAAGAAGGCGACCACGACCCGCAACGCGGAAGCTGACCCCTACAAGACCAAGATCGCTGCTGACGGAGCCACCGAGATGACCGTCAAGGACGGCGTTTGGCTACACCCTGAGCCCAACTCCAAGTCCACAAACATTGTTGTTATCCCCAAGGGCACGAAGGTCACTGCTTACGCTATCGTAAACGGCGCTTGGCTCTATGTTGACTACAACGGACAGCTTGGTTACGCTTACAGCAGCTTCTTCGACGGCACAGTTCCGACGAACACCACAGTTCCCTCCTGACGGACTGCTTGACCCGAACAAACACCAACCCTTTCATAAGAAAAAGACCGAGAACTCATCTCGGTCTTTTTTTCTTTTTAGGCCGCGTGAGCGGCGGCACGCCGCCTCACAACGGTGTGATGTGCAGGATATCCCTCGCGATACGGTGGGAGTCAGATGGATTTGTGCAAGAGGATAATGCCCGCACAAGGGTTTTCTAACCTCTCACCGCTAAAAGTGTTCTTCTGCACTTAGCAGGGTTCGGCTGGAGGAATAATTGTGCATTGTGAATTGTGAATTGTGCATTGAGCATCGCTCAGCTTCCTTTGAAGACGCGCCGCTTCTGGACGACGTAGCTCAGGACGAACAGCGCGGCTTCCGTTATCAGCTTTGCGATCGGTCGCCGAAGACCGAGGAGGGTCAGGGCTTTCAGTATCAGCGTATTCAGCAGCAGTATCACCGCCGCCAGCGCAAAATAGCCTGCGGCGCTTTTCTTTACCGAGGAGCTGTCCCTGAAGACGAGGCGCCTGTTGAGGGTGTAGTTGAATACCGAGCTGCACACGCGGGCAGAAACGTTTGCGGCAGCTATCCCGAAGCCCGTCGCCGACAGCAGGCAGAACAGCCCGTAGTCGAGCAGGAAGCTCAGAAAAGACGACGCCCCGAAACGCAGCACCTGCCAAAGCCTGCTCAGCTTGTTTTCCATAGCTGTCACTTCCCTTCTGAGGAAATGATAACACAGCCGCCTTAAAAATACCTAAAGAAAAAGTGAACAGCCGCGGAGCCCGCAGCCATTCACTTTTTGTTGTTTGCTGTTCACTGAGCAAAGCGCCTCAGAATATGTCCTTCTTCTCCTTGATATGGCGCCGTATCAGGACGCCGATAACTATCAGGATACAGAGTATCAGGAAGGCAGGCACGAGGAAGCGGTTCGCGGTCTCGCTCTCCGCAGACTTCATCTCTGTCCAGAGATCCTGCATCTTCTTGCTGCCGTCCTTAGAGAGATTGGCGTAAACATAGCCCTTCTCGGCGAGGAACTCTTCGTCGGGATAGATCATGGGGTCCTCGCGGGTCTCTTCATCAAGCATCTCGTAAGCGGCGCTGTGGGGCGTCGAATAGCAGATGTAGTCAATGTTGGAATAGGCGATGTCGGGCTCGCAGAGGAAGTTGATGTACATTTCTGCGGCTTCCTTCTGTCTTGCCGAGGTCGGGATGCAGATGGCGTCGATAAACAGGTTCGTACCGCTCTTGGGGATAACGAAGTTCAGATCCTCGTTGTCCTCCATGATGGTGATGGCGTCGCCCGCATAGTAAGGAGCGATCAGTGCGTCACCTGCGCCCATCTTGTCAAAGATCTCGTCCATTACATAGCCCTGTACGATCTCCTTCTGCTTCTTGAGCAGCTTTGCGCAGTCCTCGAGCTCGTCGGGGTCTTCTGTGTTAAGGGAGTAGCCCTTGATGATCTCGGCGATGGCAAAGGCATCGCGCGGGTTGTCGAACATGAGTATCTGCTCGGCATAGTCCTCGTTCCAGAGCAGATCCCAGTCGATCTCCTCCTCGGGGATGTCGATCACGGTCTTGTCATAGATTATGCCGATGGTGCCCCAGGTGTATGGCACGGAATACTCGTTCTCGGGGTCATAGGCCTGGTTGCGGAAGTTATCCATGATGTACTTGAAGTTGGGGATATTTGAATAATCCAGCTTCTGCACCATGCCCTCCTCGATCATCTTTGCGATCATGTAGTCCGAGGGGATAATGACGTCATAGCTCGATCCGCCGCCCTTCAGCTTTGCATAGAGCTCTTCGTTGGTGGCAAAGGTGGTGTAGTTGACGGTGATGCCTGTCAGCTCCTCGAACTCGGCATTTACGTCAAGGGTGCCTTCGTCCTCGCCTGTGCAGATATACTCGCCCCAGTTATAGACATTTATGGATATTCCCTGATCCTTGAACTTTGTGTAATAGTCGGGAT
Organism: uncultured Clostridia bacterium; assembly: GCA_946533615.1. Taxonomy (GTDB): domain Bacteria; phylum Bacillota; class Clostridia; order Oscillospirales; family Ruminococcaceae; genus FB2012. Next base: position 175 of record CAMNBY010000007.1, on the reverse strand, counting down.
CCTCGACGGTAAGGGTCTGGGCTTCTCCTTCCTCCTCTTCCTCTTCGCCCTCCTCGGCGGAGCTTGAACAGGAAGCAAGCAGCGAAACTGTAAGGGCTGCCGAGAGCACAAGGGAAACGAAGCGTATCTTTCTCATTCTCATGATGCTCAGCCCTCCTTGTAAGCGGCGGCCTTT
>CAMNBY010000006.1 GCA_946533615.1 uncultured Clostridia bacterium | reverse complement strand
GTCCGGCTGGATAGGCGTGTTCGCAAGCCTTGTCCCCTTCCTTATCCTCCCCTACTACTGCATCATCGGCGGATGGGTGCTCAAGTATGCAACTGTCTTTATGACAGGCGGCGGCAAGCAGGCCGCATCGGACGGCTACTTCGGCGGCTTCATAACGAGCTACGCCCAGCCGATAATCTTTAACCTGATCTTCCTGCTGGCAACGGCGTTCATCATCTATCGCGGCGTAAACAAGGGCATAGAAGCGATCTCCAAGATCCTTATGCCGATACTGCTGGTGATCGTTGTCGGCATAGCTATCTTCTCGCTGACCATAAAGGGCAACGACGGAAGAACAGGCCTTCAGGGACTCAAAGTCCTGTTAGTCCCCGACGTTTCGGGAATGGGAGTCAAGGACTTCTTCATGGTAGTGCTGGACGCTATGGGACAGCTGTTCTACAGCATAAGCGTCGCTATGGGTATCATGGTCACCTACGGCTCATACTTCAAGAATGAATCGAACCTCGTGAGGAGCGTCAACCAGATCGAGTTCTTTGACACGCTGGTGGCCTTCCTTGCAGGCGTAATGATAATCCCGCCTGTGTTTGCCTTCCTCGGCAAGGAGCAGATGCAGGAGACCGCTGGTCCCTCGCTGATGTTCGTTGCTCTGCCGCAGGTGTTCAAGGAAATGGGCTTCATCGGCAACATCGTGGGCGCCGTGTTCTTTATAATGGTGCTGTTCGCCGCCCTGACAAGCTGTATGTCTATCCTTGAGGCCGTTGTCTCGGGTCTGATGGACAAGTTCGGCTGGAGCAGAAAGAAAGCCACTATCATCGAGACCGCAGTTGCAACAGTGATAAGCATTATCATCTGCCTCGGCTACAACCTGTTCTACTTCGAGACACGCCTGCCGAATACCTCCGAGGGCGGCTCGGCACAGCTGCTGGACATCTTCGACTACCTCAGCAACAACATCTTCATGCCTATAGTCGCTATCGGCACCTGCATACTGATCGGGTGGATAGTAAAGCCCAAGACCGTCATCGAAGAGGCCACCCGCAACGGCGAGCGCTTCGGAAGGCGCAAGCTCTACATAGTGATGATAAAGTACGTAACGCCCGTGCTGCTCTTCGTGCTGCTGCTGGGCTCGCTGGGTCTGTTCTGATCGCAGCGGAAAGAATAAGCGACCGTCTTTTACGCGGCGTGATATAATGTGTACTATACCGCAGATGTTGCAATACTTGCAGCTGTGGTCGGGATATGTCTGAAAATACTGTCGTTTGCTATAAATTATATCGGAATTTAGGAGATCAGAGTAATGAAACTTGAATTCAGAAAAGCAACCATTGATGATTTGGACATCTTAACAAAAACCCGAATTGAAGTGTTGAGAGCTGCAAATGGTCTTGACGATAATATTGATATGTCAAGAGTCGAAAGAGAATCTCGTGTTTATTATGAGAACGCATTAACAAATGATCTTCATACAGCATATCTGGTTTTTGACGGAGATGATTTTATTGGTGCAGGTGGGATCAGCTACTATACAGTTATGCCAACATTTCATAATCCAACAGGCAGAAAAGCATATATAATGAATATGTACACAAAGCCGGATCACAGAAGAATGGGCATTGCCACAAAAACTCTTGATCTGCTCATTCAGGATGCCAAAAAGCGTGGGATCACATCTATCAGTCTTGAAGCAACAGATATGGGAAGAAAACTGTATGAAAGGTATGGTTTTATTTCTATGTCCTCCGAAATGGAATTACCGGTTTAATAAACTCTGATTTAACACAGCAACAGAATAAACAAACTGTCCCCGAGCGCTTTGGAACGCTCGGGGGCAGTTTGTTATACGACTATCCGTCTTTTTTTGCAGCGTCATTCTTCGGGAGCTCGATCCTTGGTGTACCACGCCCGGAGCACTTCCTCCGCCTTCTTGCCGTAAATCGTGAAATCGCGGTTCTCACGCGCCTTCTCGACAGGCGGCAGCTTCGCCTTCCAGTCCCACCAGAAATAGCCGCAGAACCACTCCTTGTCCCAGCTTGCAGCCATAGCTGACTCGTAAAAATCGGCCTGCTCCTGCTCGTCGAGGGGAATGTCGGGGCGATAGTGGAACGCCCAGGGTGTCTCGGTGCAGCCGCGCTCGCTGCGTGTGCCGATCTCAGCGAACATCACGGGCTTGTTGTAGCGGCGGTGGCACTCCTCGACCCTCACCATGTGCTGAGCCCAGCGGCGGTGCATCATCTCGATGCTGTGATCCTCGGGAGTCGTGACAGGATAATAAGCCGAGATGCCGATTATGTCAACAGCATCGAGCCACGGGAAACGCAGCTCGTCGCCGTGATTGATGTTGTGCATGATGAGCCCCGAGTAAACTCCCCTGACCTCGTCGATCAGCCTGCGGCAGCGGTCGGCGTTCTTGTCCATTCCCGCCATCTCGCAGCCTGTGCAGAGCATCTCGCAGCCCAGCCTTTCAGCAAGCCTTGCATAGTGCAGCATGAACCGCGTGTAGCTCGCGAACCAGCGGTCGGCGTATTCGGTATTCTCGCGAGGAAAATCTATCCTCGCCCTCCAAACTCTGTCAAGGCAGTCCACCATCGGCTTTAGGCAAACCTTCAGCCCGAGGCTGCGAGCCTTGTTCACAGCGAAGATGACCTCCTCGTCGGTCTGCGTCCTGCCGAACATCGCGAAAACATTTGTCGAGTAAAACGCCTCCTGAAAGCAGTTCACGGGTATGCAGATCCAGTTGAGGCCGTTGGAGGCGAGCCGCTCCATCGAGCGCTCCGCTTCTTCGGTGGCAAAACCGCCCTCACCCGAGTAAAAGCCCCAGGTGTAGCCCTTGCAAAACAGTTCTCTACTCATCATGTCCTCATTTCTGTACAATTATTTGTACTGTATCGGGTCGTTGGCGGCTGGCATATAATTGTCCAGAAAAGCGGACAGTTATTTTTTGGTATAGGTCTGTATCACAAAGCCACAGGTGACCTCGATCTCCGTCAGCGCGTGAAGGCGTTCCATTCCCTGCTCCGAGGTCTTGTACCAGTAGGGAGTCATCAGGAACAGCGCCGAGATGTCCTGCTGCGAGGCAAGCGCTGCTTTATACTCAAGCGTCTGCTCCTCCGTGAGGGTGAACTTGTTCAGGCCGTAGACGTTCGGTTTGTTTTCGTAGGGGGTATCATAGACGGCGGCTTTGAGCTCGAACAGGTGCCTCGGCGACGGCGAGACGACGATCAGCTTTCCGTTCTTTT
>CAMNBY010000005.1 GCA_946533615.1 uncultured Clostridia bacterium | reverse complement strand
AGCTTGCCGATGGCCTTGAGGTTTCCGTTGCAGCCGCCCTCAAATCTCAGGCCGAAGATCCTGCCGTCCTCAAGCGAGAAGCTGATCCTCCGTGCGCAGACACCCGAGGGGATATAAGTATACTCCTTCATCTCACGCCTCCCTGTCAAGAATCAGCTCACGCACAAGCGCCGCGCCCTTTTCAAGCTGGTCAAGCGTCGTGTATTCGTTGACCGAGTGAACATTGAACATACCGCAGGAAAGGACTATCCCGCTGATGCCGACAGAGGTCAGGGTGTGGTTGTCGCTGCCGCCGTGGGTGCTGACGAGGGCGCCCTGCACGCCTATGCGCTTTGCTGCTTTCTGAAATCTTGCGACGGTCTCACTGCTCTTCGGAATGCTGTAGGCCCGCACCTCTGTCTCGGCCTTGAAGTCGATGCGAGCTCCGAAGGCTGCGGCGGCTTCACTCAGGTTTTTTTCAAACTTCCTGACGGCCTGCTCGGCCTTTTCGTGGTCAAAGCCTCTTGCCTCTCCTGTGAGGGTGCAGTTCTCGGGGACGATGTTCGAGGCCTCGCCGCTTGTCAGCGTGCCTATGTTGAAGTTCGTTTCCGCGTCGAGCCTGCCCTGCGGGGTCTTCGCTATCGCAGCAGCCGCAGCGGCAAGGGCGTTTATCCCATTCTCGGGAGCGAACCCCGAATGCGAGGCCTTTCCCGTGACCGCAGCCGAAAACGAGATTATCGAGGGCGCCTGAACTGCGGCGCTGCCGACTTTCCCGCTCATGTCAAGGACATAGGCGGTCTTTGATCTTATGCGCGAGAGATCGAACTGCTTCGAGCCCTTGGTGTAGACCTCCTCGGCCACTGGCAGCAGCACCTCGATGTCACCGTAGGGCTCGCCCGAGGACAGCGCCTGACGTATGCCGGAAAGTATCTCCACAAGTCCCGAAGCATCGTCTGCCCCGAGGACGGTGTCCCCTGCGCTCGTTATCCCGCCGTCCGAATGAAGGACGGCTTTTTTCCCTAAAGCCGGAGAAACAGTATCAAGATGCGAGGACAGCAGTATACCTCGCCTCCGGCTGTCAGTGCCTTTAAGATATGCGTAGATGTTCCCTGCCGTTCCTCCGATCGCGGCGGCGGCATCGTCCTCGTCCACCTGAAAGCCGAGCGCCGTGAGCTTCTGCTTCATAACGTCCGCCATCGCTCTTTCGCCATAGGTCGGAGAGTCGATGCTCACAAGCTCTGCGAACTCCTCCCAAAGCTTTTTGCTGTCTGCTGACATATTCTCACCTCATTCATAAAGATCCGATGATAGATACCTCTCGCCCGAATCGGGAATTATCACGACTATTCGCTTGCCCTTGTTCTCAGGGCGGCTCGCGGCCTCGACAGCTGCCGCGAGTGCCGCCCCCGAGGAGATCCCGACCGAGACGCCCTCTAGCCTTGGCAGCAGCCTTGCAAGCTCGTAGGCGTCCTCGTCGCTGACAGCGATCACCTCGTCAAAGACCCCGGTGTCGGTGACGGGAGGTATCGCTCCGCCGCCTATGCCCTGTATCTTATGAGGGCCGGCCTCGCCGCCCGAAAGCACCGCGCTGCCCTTAGGCTCGACCGCTATCACCCGAATCCCGGGGGACTGCTCCTTCAGGTATCTGCCTGCTCCCGAGGCAGTGCCGCCCGTGCCTGCCGCAGCCACAAAAATATCCACCCTGCCGTCAGTGTCCTGCCAGATCTCGGGACCCGTGCCCTCGTAATGAGCGGCAGGGTTGGCAGGATTTCCGCCCTGCCCTGGAACGTATGCCCCTTCGATCGCGGCCGCAAGCTCTGCTGCCTTTTTGCCTGCTCCTGCCATGTTCAGCTCTCCCGGAGTGAGCACGACCTCGGCGCCGAAGCTCTTTACGATGCTGATGCGCTCGCGGCTCAGGTTATCGGGCATTACCATAATAAAGCGGTAGCCCTTGGCAGCGGCAGCCATAGCAAGGCTTATGCCCGTGTTGCCGCTGGTGCCCTCGACGATAGTTCCGCCGGGCTTCAGGTCGCCGCGCTTCTCGGCCTCCTCTATCATCCTGACCGCTATCCTCGTCTTTACGCTGAAGCCGGGGTTGAAGGACTCAAGCTTTGCGACTATCTCCGCACCCGTGCCGAAGTGCTGCTCGAGGCGCGAGAGCCTTACCAGCGGTGTGTGTCCGACAGGCTGCAAAATGTTGTCATATATCCTGCTCATGATAATTCCTCCTTATTTCTATTCGGGCAGCGGTACCGCGCCCTGTGTTTTAAGCTTGTGTGCCGGGTCAAGGCTGAGGCTCTCGCGGCCGTGAGGCTCGCTCCATACCGCAGCAAGATCCGTCTGCGGTATCACAAGGTCATAGTAGGTCGAGCCGAAGTAGTCCGTATCGCCGTCTTTTTTCCTCCGCGTCGCCGCAAAGTCATGGAAGTAGGTGTTGTGGCGGAACGCAGGTATCTGATACAGGTCTCTCGCGTAGCCCCAGAGGTTCTTGTAGTCGGAAAGGCGGTGCTTTGCCGGGCCTATGTATTTTGAGTATCTCACATCAAATCTTGCGAGCGTGACATAGAGCCTGATGTCCGAGTCCGTCACATAGTCGCCGAAGAGAAAGCGGCTGCTTTCAAGGCGCTTTTCAAGCACATCCAGCCCTGCAAAGAAGACCTCGTAGGCCTCGGAGAAGGCCTCGAGGCTGCGCGCGAACATCGCACGGTAGACGGCGTTGTTCACGTTCTCGAAAAGCCAGTAGTTCAGCCTGTCGATCTCGCCGCGCAGCTTTTCTGGATACAGGTTGGGAGCATCGGGCTTCTGGAACTCCCTGAACTCGACCTCAAAATAATTTGTCAGGCGGTGGTAGTCGTTGTTGGCGACCTTGCCCGTCCTGTAGTCAACGAGCGCAGGCACCGTCGGCCTGCCCTGATAGTCTGCGTCCGTGGCGTAGTATAGCTCGCTCAGGAACTGCGCCCCCGTTTCGGGGTTGATGTGGTCGGGAGAATTGACGAACTCCCAGCCGAGATCGCGTCCGCCCGTGTCGCGCGTGTTGTCGCGGTCAACGATCTCCGCCCTTATCGTGTCCTCAAGTCCGAGCAGCTCCCTTGCGATAGACGCCCTATTCGACCAATGACAGCCCTTTGCCCAGAAAAGAATATACCTGTCCTTCTCAACGGGGTTCCTGCCCTCGCCGAAGCCTTCGGTAAAGCGGTTGGGCTGACGGTGAAAGTTTCCGCGCTCGTCAATCTCGCGGTTTTTCTCCGCCGGGCGGACTTTTATCCTCCTGCCGTTTATCTCATAGTATTCAGCCATTTTCTTTCACCTCACTTCTCTGTTATCCATTTGTTTGCAGGGTCACCGCTCAGCGACTGCCTGCCGTGAGGAGCGCCCCAGTACTTTTCAAAATCTATCTCGTCAAGAAAACGCGCGTTGAATGTCTCGAAGGCGCCGCCTGTGCCGCGCTTCGGGTTGGCGAAGCTCTTGAAATAGGTGTTGTTCCTGAATGCCGGTATCTCCCACAGGTCGCGTGCGTAGCCCCAGAGGTTGGGGTAGTCCACAAGGCGCTTCTTTGTGTGTCCAAGCTGGTGAGTGTACCTGATGTCAAGTCTTGCAAGCGTTACATAAAGCCTCACGTCCGCGTCCGTGATGTAGTCGCCGAAGAGAAAGCGCCGCTCGGAGAGCCTCTTCTCAAGCAGATCGAGCGCTGCATAAAAGGCGTTGAAGGCATCGAAGTGCGCCTCCTTCGAGCGTGCGAACGAGGCACGGTAGACCGCGTTGTTCACGTTGTCGAAGAGCCATTCGTTCATCTGGTCTATCCGCTCTCTCAGCTC
>CAMNBY010000004.1 GCA_946533615.1 uncultured Clostridia bacterium | reverse complement strand
CACGGGCCGTGCATGAAGCCGCGGTTCACGACCTCTCCGACCTCGACGAACTTATAGATCATCTCCCACGCCCAGCCGATGAAGCTGGCAATGAAGAACATCAGGATTATCGAGGTCACGGAGTAGCTGCGGGTGTAGAATATCGTCTCGATACGGGAGCGCTTGGTGCCCTCGGGTATGGGGTTCAGCCGCTGCGGGTAGGTCTGCCCGTCGATTACATCTCTATAATGTGCGATGCGCAGCTTCTTCACCTTGTTCACGTCGATGGCGTCGGTGCGCCTTGTGTACATCGGCACGATGCCGAAGACGTTGGAGAAGAAGGCTCGGGCACCCGTGTAGTGGTCCGTGAAGGCCTCGGTCTCGGCTCTTAGCTGCTCGATGTCGGCATAGGTCTCACTGAGCAGCTGCGGGTCGGCCTTCTCGAAAAGATAAACGTCGTTGAGAAGCTCTGCGCCCTCGATGCCCTGCTCCTTGGCCTGACGGCGGAGCTCTACGTAATATTCGGTGAAGGTGGCCTCCTTGTAGGGGCTGACAAAGATCACGCTGAGTATATCATAGGTCAGTATCCCCGCAATATCCCAGAGGATAAACGAGATCGAAAGCTTGAAGCACTCGAACTTGTGTCCCTTCATCATCCTGCGGGAGAGGGTTATGGCCTGCTTCGCGGTCATGTCGGGGTTCTCGGCGACGATGTAGGGCACGAGGTAATAAGAGAAATACTTGATAACGGCGCCTGCTATCGTCATTGACCAGAAGAACAAATAGATCTGCTTGACCATTATTATCCACGCGGCCCTTAGCCAGCGCTTAACGCGGATAAGCCAGAAGAAGCTTCTCGGCTGGATCTTTTCGTAGGTGCGGCCTTCAAGGAATATCCTCGCCATGATGACCACAAAGACATTGAAAATAAAGCAGGAGATGAACAGCCTGACTATGATGCTGAAGATTATCAGCAGAGTGAGAGCCGCTCTGTCAGACTTGACCACGGAGCGTATACCGCCGAAAAAAACGTTGACGTAAGAGCCGGTGGTCGCCATGTTCGCGATCTTTGCGAACTCGCCGTCCTTCATCGCAAGCTCAACCGAGCCAATCTTCACGGCGTTGTTCTTGTTCTCCTCGTATTTTTGCTTAGCTTCCTCCATGTTGCTGGTGATCGTCTCGCCGTCAACATACACGCCGATGTTGCCGACCATGAACTCATAAAGCATATCGCTCTTGTCGGCGCCGGCAGAAACAGTCTGCGCTATCTTCCTGCCGCTCTCGGCGTTTTTCAGCACAGCGGAGGAGATGGAATTGATGCTGTATTTCAGACCGAAGAACGCGGTCACAAGGCACATGAATATATACAAAAGAAAATGCTCGCGATAGCTGCGCTTTGCAGCAGTCTTGGCAGCTCTTCTGTTGAACAAGGCATTCGCCTCCCCCTATGGTAGGATAGTTTTCAAATACAATTATATCATAAAATTGTCACAATATCAAGAAAAAGAGGATATACTTTGCAGACAAAAGAAGAAAAGCCTCCGCCGCGCATTTCGGTCACAATGCACAACTCAGGCTTTAGGGGCGCTGTCCGTGCCGTCGGAATAATATGCCGCCACAAGGCTGCGGAGGCCGAGGCGTTTCAGGTCGCTGTATCTGGCATTGAAGCGCGACTTCGTCCTGCTTCCGGTGATAAGATAACGCACGCAGTCCTGCGCGTAGCGGTCAAGCTCGTGCAGGGTGTCGGACGTCGTGATGACGGAGAAGAACCAGCAGCTCCAGCTCAGCTCGTTGTCGTGAGGGCTTTGCAGCAGCTTGCGGTCAAATATCCGTATAAAGGCCGCAGCTGCCTTCTCGCCGCCTGCGCCCGTGCGGGAGCTCCAGCGCGAGAGGGCACGGGTCTTGCGGCGCATCTTCTGCTTCAGCTTTTTTACTGTTGCGGGGGCTATGTCTATCCTCTCCCTGCTGCACACAAACCCGAGGAAGCACCAGCTCCCGCCCGAGGGGGTGAAGCTTTCCTTGTCGGGGTTGACTTTCAGGCCGTGCTCAGCAAGAAAGCCGCGTATGAACTCGGCGTGGCGCTCCGTTTCCTGCGGCGTCTGCCCGAAGACGATGATGTCGTCCGAATATCTTGCGTAGGGTACGCCAAGCTCCGCGAAGTGCCTGTCAAGCTCGGAAAGATAGAGGTTTGCATAAAAGGCAGAGAGCGGCGTACCCGCCATGATGCCCTTTTCTTCCATTAGCTTCTCGCCGCCGCCGAGGACGCAGGGCTCCTCCAGCAGGGCTTTCAGGAACTCCGCCAGCCGCGGATCGTCCGCAAGCGCCGACTGCATCATCGGTATTAGCTGCGAGGTCGGCACGGAGTTGAAATAATTGCTGACATCGACCTTGTAGGCGCACATATCCCAGATGCCCTTGGTGCGTGTCAGGCGGCGGACAGCGTCCTTGGCGGTGCGTCCCGCCCTGAACGAATACAGCCCCTCCGAGAACAGGTCGTCGTACTTTCTTATCATAAGATAGGTCAGCAGCTTGAGGACGGTGTTCCAATCCTCGGGGTAGGTGTAGACCACACGCTTTTTCTCTGTCCCGAGCTTGCTTATGACCGAACGCCTGGGCAGGGGGTACTCCCCTCCTGCGGCGATGGCCTCGCAGACAGGCAGATATGCACGGCTGTCGGCAAAGGCGCAGAGCTCCCTGACAAAGCCCTTGCTGACCGCCAGCCTCGATTTGTATTCTATAAAGCTCCGCCAGGTGCTCTCCTGCGAGAGCCTGTCAAGCAGCGACATATCATCACCCATTTCCTAAAGGCAACACCGCACAACCACCGGCTAACGCCTTTGCACGCTATCTGCTTGCATATTTTCCGTCATATTACCCAAATTCTCCTTGAAA
>CAMNBY010000003.1 GCA_946533615.1 uncultured Clostridia bacterium | reverse complement strand
AAGTCGCGGATGTCTCTCTGCCTTGCCTGAACACGGGCGATGACTCCGGCGTGCTTTGCGTTCTCGGTGGTCAGCGAAACGGCGCGGTCGTCAATGTCGAAGCCCAGCGCCTTGAAGCCGCAGTCCTTGTTCACGTCAGCGAGGGCGGCCTGCTTTTCCCATTTCCAGATATCCTCGGGGATCTGCGCCCACTTCTCGGCGGCGAAGTGCCTGCGCAGTCCGGGAGCGATATTTGCGGCCTTGTACGCGGCCTCGATGAGCAGCGTTCCCGAACCGCACATGGGGTCGATAACTGTGCTGTCGGCTCTCACTCTCGCAAGGTCGATGATGCCTGCGGCGAGGGTCTCCTTGATCGGGGCGTCGTTCGAGGTCCTGCGGTAGCCGCGTTTATGCAGGCCTGCTCCCGTCGTGTCGAGGAACAGGGTGCAAATGTCCTTGCGCAGCGAGAATTGCAGCTGGTGGACAGCGCCTGTCTCCTCGAACCAGCCGACGGAATACTTCTGCCTGAGCCGCTCGACGCAGGCTTTTTTAATTATCCTCTGGCAGTCGGGGACGCTGCGCAGCTTTGAATCGAGGGAGTGACCCTTGACGGGAAAGGCGTCGTGTTTGCCGACAAAACGCTCGAGCGGCAGCGCCTTCACGCCCTCAAAGAGCTGCTCGAAGCTCTCGGCGCGGAAGGAGCCAAGCTCGATGAGCACTCTTTCCGCGGTGGCAAGGCGGTAGTTTGCGCGGGCTGCCATGCTCTCGTCGCCCGTAAAGCTTATGCGCCCGTCACTCACCTCGATGTTCTCGCCGCCGATGCGGGTGATCTCAAATTTCAGCACGCTCTCCAGCCCGAAGTGGCAGGGGCAGCAATATCTGATCTCGCTCATTTTATTTCCTCATTTCACAAAACGGAGCTGCCGCTATGCGCTGACAGCTCCGTAAGTCTGTTTTTACCTGTGAACACCGTTGCAGGTCTCGGGGATATTGGTCTGCTTATAGTAGCCTATATCCGTGCTTCCGCAGTTAGGTCCTGCGATAAGGCCTGTTCTGGTGCAGTATTTTGCCTCGACAACAGTTCCGGGCATCACGAAGTCCTTATCGGGCTCGGTCTCGGCTATATCGCCGAAGATGTTCTTCCAGATAGCGCCGATATTCTGGTACTGGCTGGTGGGGATCTGAGCCTGCTCCTTATAGCCTATCCAAACGCCGCTGACATAGTCGGGAGTTACGCCGACGAACGAAAGGTCGTTCCACTCGGACGATGTACCCGTTTTGCCTGCGAGGGTGGTGTTATTGAGCTTTGCATAGCGGCCGGTACCCTGAGGTTCGGTGATGACCTTCTGCATCATCTTGTTCATTACATAGGCTGTGGACTCGCTGATCGCCTGCTTATAGCCTGTGCTTCTTTCCCAGATTATATCGCCCTGTGTGTCGGTGATGGACGAGATATAAGTCACGTCGTATTTCTTTCCGCCGTTGCCGAAGATCATATACGAGGCAACGAGGTCCCTGAGCTTTGTACCGTAGGTGAAACCGCCGACGGTAACAGGCGCGTAGTTTATATCCGACTCGACGAGGGTCGTGAAGTCGAGCTTTTCCTTAAGGAAGGTATAGCAGTATGCGGGCGTAAGCTTCTCGACAAGCTGCGCGGGGCAGGTATTGAGAGACCTCATGAGCATCTGCCAGGTATAGTAATCGGCGCCTGACCAGTTACCGAAGGAGCCGTCGATCTCGGAGTAGTTTACAGGCCACTTCTCCATCTCGCCGTCCTTGTTCTTTATCTCGATAGGCTTATCGTTAAAGAACGTGGAATAGGTCATAAGGTCCTGCTCGAGGGCAGGTGCATAAGATGCAACGGGCTTGATGCACGAACCGGGAGAACGCGAGGCGTCGGTGGCGTTGTTCCAGTGGTCCCACTCGTCCTTTGGTTCTCGCTGGCCGACGACGGCCTGAACGTTGCCCTGAAGGTCAAGACAGATAAAGCCCGATTGGAGGTTATCCTCTGCCAGATAATAGGCCTGGAAGTTAGATGCGTCCTGCATCTCCTTCTCTATCTTTTCCTGCATCTGTATATCGACTGTTGTATACACGTTATAGCCGCCGCTGTAGAGGTCGGAGCGTGCAGCGTCATAGCTGATGCCCTTCTTCTCCATGAGTATATTGATAGCCTGGTCGAAGCACTCGTTCATGAAGTACGAAGGCCAGCCCTGATTCTCGATCTCCTCCATATCAACGTCGGTGCGGCTGGAATAGTCGGGGTCGCCTGTGCAGGTGATCTCTTCCTTTATAGCCTGATCGTGCTCTGTATCGGTGATAACGCCGTTATTGAGCATCGTATCCAGCACCCAGTCACGTCTGTACTTGTTCTCCTCGGGGTGATAGAGGGGATTGAGCTCGACGGGAGACTTAACGGTGGCTGCCAGCGCGGCTGCCTCGGCGAGAGTCAGCTCGGTGACGTCCTTGCCGAAATAATAGTTAGCGGCTGACTGCACGCCGACGACGTCAATCCTGCCGTCGGTGAAGCCGATGATATTGACATAGCACTGCAATATCTCGTCCTTTGTATATACCTTTTCGATATTGATAGCGCGGAAGATCTCGCGGATCTTACGCTCTACGCCCTCTGTACCTGTTGCGGCGTCCTCGCCCGTGATATTCTTGATGGTCTGCATCGTGATGGTAGAACCACCCTCACGGGTACCAAGCAGTGTTCTTGCGATAGCTGCGAAGGTACGCTTGAAGTCAACGCCGTCGTGGTCTCTGTAGCGCTCGTCCTCGGCGCAGATAAAGGCGTTCTGGACGTTGATGGGTATTTCCTCAAGATCTATCCACTGGGCTTTTCTTGTGGGGTTCTTGAGGGCATAGTACATGAGATATGGCTCACTGTCGGGGTCGTTGGAATCGTAGTCGGGGTTGGTATACATAAACCTTGTGATGCTGCTTGTGACTACGCCCTTATCCAGCGTGATGGTATCATCGACGTCGGCAAAATTAAGAACATAGATAGTCAGCACGGTCACGAATATCGAACCCGTGATAACGATGATAAGGAAGAGCGACAGCAGCAGGG
>CAMNBY010000002.1 GCA_946533615.1 uncultured Clostridia bacterium | reverse complement strand
CCTCTGCGCTGTCATAGGCCACATAGATCGGTATATCCCCGATGAAATCTATACCGAGAGAATTGACGTAGGCCTTCAGGCTCCGCCACTGTCTGAAATATTCAAACTGCACGAACTGCCAGAAAGCGATGTCGCGGGCGTATTTCTTTTCGGCCGCCGAAACAGCCTTCGGCTCGTACATTCTCAGGGGCTTTTCCCACTCTGTCCACGCCTTGCCGCCGTGGGCGTCCTTGAGCGCCATAAAAAGCGCGTAGATCCCGAGCCAGCTTGAATTCTCGTCAACGAACGCCTTGTATCCGTCGTCGGGCTCGAAGCGCTCAAACGCCTTTCTCAGCACAGGGAAGGTCTTTTTGTACAGGGTCTCGTAATCGACGCACGCAGGGTCGCTGCCCCATTTGATCCGCTTGTATTCGCTCTTTTTCAGCAGGCCTTCGGCCTCGAGCTGCTCGAAGTCGATGAAATAAGGGTTCCCCGCATAGACCGAAAAGCTCTGGTACGGCGAATCGCCGTAGCTTGTTGGAGACACGGGAAGTATCTGCCAGAAGCTCTGGCCGCTTTTTTTCAGAAAGTCCGCAAAGGCGCGGGCTTCTCTGCCCATCTTGCCGATGCCGCAGTCTCCCGGCAGCGAGGATATGTGCATAAGTATTCCGCTTGCTCTCATGATATGCTCCTTTATAATATAAATATCAAAGATATTATACATTATTTATGCCCTGTTGTCAAATGCGGGGGCGGCTATGTAAATTTATTGTAAACTTTATAAATTTTTAGTGGAAAAATATAAACGCAAACCCAATATTTGTGCAGAATATATAAAAACTCATACTAAATATTGTGTAAAAATCAGTGTGAAAAAATTGGGAAAAACTATAGTAATTTCAGGGGAAATCTGTTATAATAATATTGTTACCGTAGGACAGTGTGCCTGAACGCAGGCTGCTGTCTTTTGGGATCACAAAATAATATTGGAGGTAGAAAACCAATGGCAAAGTATTGTTATCTTTTCTCTGAGGGTAATGCCAACATGAGAGAACTTCTCGGCGGTAAGGGTGCAAACCTGGCTGAGATGACAAACATCGGCCTCCCTGTTCCTCAGGGCTTCACGATCACCACCGAGGCCTGCACTCAGTATTACGAGGACGGCGGTATCAGCGATGAGATCCAGGCTGAGATCAGAGAGTACATCACTAAGATGGAAGAGATCACAGGCAAGAAGTTCGGCGATAAGGAAAATCCGCTTCTCGTTTCCGTTCGTTCGGGAGCAAGAGCTTCGATGCCCGGTATGATGGATACTATCCTGAACCTTGGTCTTAACGAAGATGTTGTTGAGACTATCGCTGCAAAGAGCGGCAACCCCAGATGGGCTTGGGACTGCTACAGAAGATTCATCCAGATGTACTCCGACGTTGTTATGGAGGTCGGCAAGAAGTATTTTGAGCAGCTCATCGACGAGATGAAGGAGAAGAGAGGCGTTAAGCAGGACGTTGAGCTTACTGCTGACGACCTGAAGGAGCTGGCATTCCAGTTCAAGGCCGAGTACAAGAACAAGATCGGTTCCGACTTCCCTTCTGATCCTAAGGAGCAGCTGATGGGCGCTATCAAGGCCGTATTCCGTTCTTGGGACAACCCCAGAGCAAATGTTTACAGACGTGACAACGATATCCCCTTCAGCTGGGGCACCGCTGTTAACGTTCAGTCCATGGCATTCGGTAACATGGGCGACAACTGCGGTACAGGCGTTGCCTTCACCCGTGACCCTGCAACCGGCGAGAACAAGCTGATGGGCGAGTTCCTGACCAACGCTCAGGGCGAGGACGTTGTTGCCGGCGTTCGTACTCCTATGCCTATCGAAGAGATGGCTCAGAAGTTCCCGCAGGCTTATCAGGATTTCGTAAAGGTTTGCGAGACTCTCGAAAACAGATATCATGATATGCAGGACATGGAGTTCACCGTTGAGGACGGCAAGCTCTATATGCTGCAGTGCAGAAACGGTAAGAGAACCGCTCAGGCTGCCCTGAAGATCGCTTGCGACCTTGTTGACGAAGGCCACAAGACCGAGCAGGAAGCTGTTGCGATGATCGACCCCAGAAACCTTGACACACTTCTCCATCCTCAGTTCGATGCTAAGGCTATCAAGGCTGCAACTCCTCTTGGCAAGGGCCTTGGCGCTTCTCCCGGAGCTGCCTGCGGCAAGATCGTGTTCACAGCTGACGACGCTGTTGCATGGGCTGAAAAGGGCGAGAAGGTCATCCTTGTAAGACTTGAGACCTCTCCCGAGGACATCACCGGTATGAAGGCTGCACAGGGTATCCTGACAGTCCGCGGCGGTATGACCTCTCACGCTGCCGTTGTTGCAAGAGGAATGGGCGAGTGCTGCGTTTCCGGCTGCGGCGACATCAAGATGGACGAGGCTAACAAGAAGTTCGAGCTGGCCGGCAAGACCTTCGTTGAGGGCGACTACATCTCTATCGACGGTACCACCGGTAACATCTACGAGGGCGTTATCCCCACTGTTGACGCTACTATCGCAGGCGAGTTCGGCAGGATCATGGCTTGGGCTGACAAGTACAGGAAGCTCAAGGTAAGGACCAACGCTGATACTCCCGCAGACGCTAAGAAGGCAAGAGAGCTGGGCGCAGAGGGCATCGGTCTCTGCCGTACAGAGCATATGTTCTTCGAGGCTGACAGAATCGCTGCTTTCAGAGAGATGATCTGCGCTGATACAGTTGAGGAGAGAGAAGCTGCTCTGGCTAAGATCGAGCCTATGCAGCAGGCTGACTTTGAGGCTCTGTACGAGGCTCTCGAAGGCAATCCTGTAACTATCAGATTCCTTGATCCTCCTCTCCACGAGTTCGTTCCTACCGAAGAGGCTGACATCAAGGCTCTTGCAGATGCTCAGGGCAAGTCTGTTGAGGACATCAAGAACCTGATCGCTTCCCTGCACGAGTTCAACCCCATGATGGGTCACAGAGGCTGCCGTCTGGCAGTAACATATCCTGAGATCGCCGCAATGCAGACCAAGGCTGTTATCAAGGCTGCTATCAATGTTCAGAAGGCTCACGCTGACTGGACCGTTAAGCCCGAGATAATGATCCCGCTGGTTGGCGATGTCAAGGAGCTCAAGTTCGTTAAGAAGATCGTTGTTGAGACCGCCGATGCTGTTATCGCTGAGGCCGGCGCTAACCTTGAGTACGAGGTTGGCACAATGATCGAGATCCCGAGAGCTGCTCTGACTGCTGACGAGATCGCTGCTAACGCAGACTTCTTCTGCTTCGGCACAAACGACCTCACTCAGATGACCTTCGGCTTCTCGAGAGACGACGCAGGCAAGTTCCTGAACGCTTACTATGACAAGAAGATCTTCGAGTCCGATCCCTTCGCTAAGCTGGATCAGGCCGGCGTAGGCAAGCTGATGAAGATGGCTATCGAGCTCGGCAAGCCCGTAAATCCGAAGCTCCACTGCGGTATCTGCGGCGAGCACGGCGGCGATCCTTCGTCTGTTGAATTCTGCCACAAGATCGGTCTTGACTATGTATCCTGCTCGCCTTTCCGCGTGCCGATCGCAAGACTGGCTGCTGCTCAGGCTGC
>CAMNBY010000001.1 GCA_946533615.1 uncultured Clostridia bacterium | reverse complement strand
GAAGCAATCGAGAAGCTGACCGAGCAGATCTCCCAGTCGGAGAACGCCAAGTATTTCATTGAGACTGACCTTAAAGACAAGCGGCAAAAGCTGGAAGAGATCCTTGATAACAGCGAGGCTCTTGAAAAGCAGATCACCGACATTGAAAACGAGCTGCTGGAGCTGAACGAACGAACCGAAAGCTTTGACAAGAACTTCGCCGAGACGACGGGCAAGCTGAATGCGCTTTACATCAAGCGCTCCGAATTTGCGTACAAGGTGGAGAACTCCAAGAATATAATCTCCGAAACGGAGGAGAAGATCTCCTCGCTGCTTGACGAAAAAAAGGATCACGAGGAGCGCTGCAAGCTTGCCGAGAGCGAGCTTGAAAAGCTGAAAAAGGCTGACAGCGATAATGAAGAAAAGCTGCAAGAGATAAACAACCGTATCTCGGGGATCGACAAGCTGCTTGAAAACAAAAACGCAAAGCTGAACGATGCTGACTCCGAGCTTGTTGACAATTCTGCTGAGCTGCAAAAGGCTACCCAGAAGCTTGCGATACTCAACGATCTTGAGCGGTCGATGGAGGGACTTTCAAACAGCGTAAAGGCTGTGCTGAAAGCTGCCGAGCAGGGGAGAGCAAGAGGTGTCTGCGGCTCTGTTTCTCAGCTTATCACCGTTCCCGACGAGTACGCAGTTGCGATAGAAACAGCACTGGGCGGTACGCTTCAGCACATTGTAGTTGAAAACGATGAAGCAGCCAAGAGAGGCATAAATCTTTTAAAAGATATGAGAGCGGGACGCGCGACCTTTCTGCCTCTGACCACTATCCGCCCGAGGGAACTCAAAGAGACCCCTGACGGCGAGGAGGGCTTTATAGCTGTAGCCGCCGAGCTTGTTTCGGCTGATGAAAGGTACAGCAATATCGTCCGCAATCTTCTTGGGAATATCTGCGTTGTCGAAGATCTTGACTTTGCAACTGCGATAGCCAAAAAGTTTCGCTACGGCTTCAGGATCGTCACGCTTGACGGTCAGCTGATAAATGCGGGCGGCTCCTTTACGGGTGGCAGCGCCACCAAGAATGCGGGTCTGCTTTCGCGGAAGAACGAGATCGACAGGCTTGAAAAGGAACAGGCGGAGCTCAGGGAAGAGAACCGTAGACTTCGCGAAACTCGGGAAAAGCTTTCGCAGGAATGTGCAAAGCTTGCCGCAGATATCGAAGGCGCAAAGGAGCTTCTTTCCGAGGCTGGGAACGAGAAGATCAGGCTTGGAATGGAGATCAAGCGCGTCCGCGAATTCTCCGAGCAGTATGAAGATCAGCTTGCAAGAGCGAAAGAAGAGCTTGAACGCCTGACACTTCGACTTGCGCTTGAACAGAAGGAGATCGACGAGCTGAACTGTCGGCTCTCGGATTCAAATACCGATATCACGGCAGCAGAGGAGCTTGTAAAGTCCTCGCAGTCCGAGCAGGACAACCTGCGCAGTGAACGCGAAGCCACCTCGGAGCGCCTTGCCGAGATCAAGATCAAGAGGATCGAGCTTGTAAAGGACAAGGAAGCTTGCGAGCTTGCTATCGCTCAGGCCGAGGAAAGCATCAAGGGCAGCAGCTCCGACAAGGACAGGCTGCTGGCGGAGATCGATTCCGACAAGGCCGAGATCACAAAGATCGAAGGCGAGATCAAGGAGATCGGCGCTTCTGTTGCCGAGTCTGTTGAGACCATCGAGAATATCAGGCAGCAGATCAATGTTGCGCAGGGCGAGCATCTTCTGCTTGAAAACCGCGCCGACAAACTGCGGCAAGAACAGAAGATCAAGACCGACGAGCGCGAACGCCTTTCCAACGAGGCCAACAGGATAGAGGAAAAGATCTCGTCATCGGAAAGCGATTACGATAGGATAGTCGGCAAGCTCTGGGACGACTACGAGCTGACTGTCTCCGTGGCCGAAGAACAGGCTATCGAGATAGACGATCTTCCTGCCGCTAACAAAGAGCTTACCGAATTAAGGTCGAAGATCAGCGCTCTCGGCAACGTAAACCTTGACGCTATCGAGGAATACGCAATTGTTTCGGAAAGATACAAATTCATGAGCGAGCAGCTTGGAGATGTCACACGCTCCAAAGCTGAGCTTGAAGAGCTTATCGGCAGCCTGACCGCGACGATGGAAGAAATGTTTACCGACAGCTTTGAAAAGATCAACAAGAATTTCAAAGAAGTGTTCGGCGAACTCTTCGGCGGCGGAACAGGAGAACTGCTGCTCACCGATCCCGAAAATGTGCTTGATTGCGGCATCGACATAAAGGTCGAACCACAGGGCAAGATAATAAAGAACCTGATGTCTCTCTCGGGCGGAGAACAGGCCTTTGTTGCTATCTGCATCTATTTTGCGATACTCAAGATAAGGCCGTCGCCATTCTGCCTGCTCGACGAGATCGAAGCGGCGCTGGACGACTCTAATGTTTCAAGATACGCGCAGTATCTGCACAGGTTCACCGATACGACACAGTTCATTACGATCACCCACAGACGAGGCACCATGGAAGAAGCCGACATTCTTTACGGCGTTACGATGCAGGAGAAGGGCATTTCCAAGCTTCTGAAAATGGACCCCGGCGATGCTATTAACATGAAGCTCGAGGGT